>NZ_MDGW01000043.1:0-10851 GCF_001712525.1 Shigella sp. FC1661 | reverse complement strand
TTTACGCGTATGACAGGCTCCGGAAGACGGTTGTTGCGCACGTATTCGGTGAACGCACTATGGCGACGCTGGGGCGTCTTATGAGCTTGCTGTCACCCTTTGACGTGGTGATATGGATGACGGATGGCTGGCCACTGTATGAATCCCGCCTGAAGGGAAAGCTGCACGTAATCAGCAAGCGATATACGCAGCGAATTGAGCGGCATAACCTGAATCTGAGGCAGCACCTGGCACGGCTGGGACGGAAGTCGCTGTCGTTCTCAAAATCGGTGGAGCTGCATGACAAAGTCATCGGGCATTATCTGAACATAAAACACTATCAATAAGTTGGAGTCATTACCGCTGCTTGGTTTGATTTACGCCAACGGCGTGGGCATTAAGACCGACGATGACAAGGCAACCTGGTATTTCAAACGCAGCTCTGCAATTTCCCGAACCGGTTATTCCGAGTACTGGGCGGGAATGATGTTCTTAAACGGTGAAGAAGGTTTTATCGAGAAGAACAAACAAAAGGCGCTGCACTGGTTGAACCTGAGCTGTATGGAAGGGTTTGATACCGGTGTGAAGAGTTTGAAAAATTAACCAACGGTTAAGGTAGGCCTGATAAGACGCACCAGCGTCGCATCAGGCATCCACACATTGCCGGGTGGATAACCCCGGCAATCTTCAATTATTGATCCGCAGTTTTATCAAATTTGCCCAGCACTTCACGCTCATAAGCCAGCGCCTTTTTGCGGTCAAATTTGTGTTCCCACTTGGCAATCACCAGCACCGCCAGCGCATTACCCACCACGTTCAGCGCAGTACGCGCCATGTCGAGGATACGGTCAACACCAGCAATAAACGCCAGACCTTCCAGCGGAATACCTACGCTACCCAGCGTTGCCAGCAACACCACAAACGACACGCCCGGCACGCCAGCAATCCCTTTCGAGGTCACCATCAGCGTCAGCACCAGAATGATTTCCTGCCAGATGGACAGGTCAATGCCATACAGCTGAGCGATGAAAATAGCGGCAATACTTTGATACAGCGTCGAACCATCAAGGTTAAAAGAGTAACCGGTCGGCACCACGAAGCTGGTGATCGACGCCGGTGCTCCGTAGGCTTCCATCTTCTCAATAATTCGCGGCAGTACGCTTTCAGAGCTGGCAGTGGAGTACGCCAGAATCAGCTCATCTTTCAGAATACGAATCAGGATCCAGACGCTTAACCCGCACAGGCGCGCCACAATTCCCAGCACTACCAGCGCGAAGAACAGAATGGCGAAATGCACCAGCAGCACCAGTTTCGCCAGTGGCCACAGAGAAGAGAAACCAAAGTTAGCCACCGTCACCGCAATCAGCGCAAACACACCCACCGGTGCATAACGCATCACCATGTGAGTCACTTTAAACATGGTTTCAGAGATGGAGCGGAACACGGTCACCAGCGGTTCACGATGCGTCGCGGGCAGGGAGGAAAGCCCCAGACCAAACAGCACCGAGAAGAAGATGATCGGCAGCATTTCGCCTTTCGCCATCGACGCCACAATGTTCGTCGGCACCAGCGACAAAATCGTGCCCATAATGCCGTGGGAACTGCTTTGTACCGCTTCCGTAGTGCTCTGATATTTCGAGATATCGACGGTCGCCAGCTGCGACATATCCACCCCGGCACCGGGCTGGAAGACGTTCGCCAGAGTGATCCCCAAAATGATGGCGACGGTGGTGATCACCTCGAAGTAAATAATGGTTTTCGCGCCAATACGCCCGAGCTGTTTGGCATCACCCACACCCGCGATACCCACCACCAGCGTGGAGATCACAATCGGCACAACAATCATTTTAATCAGATGGATGAAGATATCACCCGCCGGAGAGAGCAAATTGACGACCAGCCAGTCGCGGCTGTCGCTATGGTAGTGCAGGTAGCTTCCCAGGAGAATGCCCAGCACCATAGCAAACAGAATCTGCCAGGCCAGGCTGAATTTTATATTTTTCATCAGAATAACTTCCTCAATGGAGCGCCGTTCCCCGTTCAGAAACGCGAGAACGTGACATACTGCCAGGGCATGAATTGTGTTGCGTTGGTTTGTAGATTTTTTTAACGCTTATGATCAGTATCATTTGCGCGGTATGTTGCGCAACCCTTTAACAACAGAGCTTTTCGCTGCATTAATGCATAATAACGCGAGTTTATGTCAGGATTAATGAATAACCATTTGTTATGGAAAGATTTTTATTTGTTTAATCTGCAATAATACTGATTAGTGATTATTTTTGGCATATGTTCATTCGATTATTTTTTATGCAGCTCAATAACATAATCTTCATCACCAGATGATTAATCCGATCTCCGCTGCAACAATTTCGCCATATTAATCGACTCGACCAGCTGTGTCCGGTTGATCCGGGGTGAGTTGAGATCCATCACTTTTTGCCATAGTTCGATGGCTTGCGCGTAATTCGCCTGCATAAACGCATCGGAAGCCAGCAGCATCAGAGCGGTGATTTCGTTAGAGTCCAGCGCGAGGGCTTTGTCGATCATTGCGCGAGTCTGGGCGGTCATATGCTGGCTGGCCTGGTAATAAAGCACCGTCGCCAGCGCCGCATACAGTTCAGCGTTCTCACCACGTAGTTGCAACGCCTGACGGTACGCCAGCAGCGAATTGCTGTAATCGTTTTGCCACAGATAGTACTCGCCCAGTAACGCCCATTGTTCGCTGTTTTGTGGATTAGCGCGGATTTTATCCTGCAATGCCTGAAGCTGCGCTTCCGGGGTTTGCTGGCTGGCAAACTGATGTAGCGGATCGCGCTGACGCTGATATTCCGCATGTACCGCCTGCCATTTTGGACTTAACAGATAACTGCCGACACAGAGAAATACCATCAAAATCGTGAGTGTTGTCAGCATTTTCACCGGTATTTTGGGCTCTTTCATCGCTTCGCCCTCACTCGCCAGAGGATCAGTGCCATCAGCAGTAACAACACCACTGGCAGCGCCCACAACACCAGCGTCTGACCCGTTAACGGTGGGTTATAGCGAACAAAATCTCCGTAGCGTTCGGTCATCCAGCCAATGATTTCGACTTCGTTCTTCCCCTCCGCCACCATGCTGTAAACCTGATGGCGCATACTGACTGCCACCGGCGCGTTGGATTCCAGTAAGTTTTGATTCTGGCACTGCGGACAACGTAACTGGCTGGCAATATTTAACGCCTGTTGCTGTTGTTGCGGATTGGCGAATTGCCAGGTGTCTACGACCTGAGCGCGCGCAAAACAGGTAAATAACAGCAGTAGCGTGAGAAGTCCTTTATTCATCGCGCTTCCTCCCCCGCCATCCGCTTAACAATGCGCCCGCAATCATCAACAATCCTCCCCCCCAGATCCAGCGCACACCGCTTTGTACATACAAGCGAAAAGCGTAACGATCCGCTCCGGTTTTTTCACCCATGACCGCATACCAGTCATGGATGCCGTTCCAGCGAATTGACGGTTCCATCATTTGCTGACGACGTGCTTCGTAAAAACGCCGCTCCGGCATCAGTTCACCAATGCGTTGCTGATGGTCAAACAGTGCCACTATCGCTTTTTCGCTGGTGTAATTGCCTTTGGCTTGCAGATCGAGGCGCTCAAAACGGAAGGTGTATCCTGCCAGCGTCACCTGCTGACCCGGCTGTAAATTCAGGCTGATCTCCTGACGGCTGACGCTGGAAACCACGATCCCAGCGGCAAATAACAGCACGCCCGCATGAGCTACCAGCGCCGGAAGCTGCACGCGTTTGCCAGAGACAAACGTCGCCAGCACAATCACCACCAGCATCAACAGACCAAACGGTAACGTCGCGCGGTTAAAATACGGCGCGCCAACGGAGAGGCGTCCCCAGCCCAGCAGACCGTAAATCATCGGATAAAGCGTTCCCACCAGCACGATCAGTAGCACTGCGCAAAACAGCAACAGCGTAGCGAGGATTAACATTTCCCGCGATAACCCCGAAAAACGCACCGCCGGGCCACCGTCCCGCGCTCGCCAGCCATACAGAGCCAGAGACGCAAGGCTAATCAGTGCAAACAGGCTGAACAACGGCACGGCGCGGACGTTATCCAGCGCGAACGCATGAACCGAAACCAGAATGCCAGAACGGACAATTAAGGTGCCCAGCAGCGACAGCATCAGAGTAACTATCGCCAGTAACAGCGACCAGTGGCGAAAAATCCCCCGCTGGCGTGTCAGGGATAAACTGTGCAGCAGCGCAGTGGCAGAAAGCCAGGGTAATAAAGAGGCATTTTCCACCGGATCCCAGAACCACCAGCCGCCCCAGCCGAGTTCGCAGTAGGCCCACCAGGAACCGAGGATGATCCCCGCCGTTAATGCACTCCAGCCAGGTAACGCCCAGCGCCAGCAAATTCGGGCGCTGGCCGCATCAAACTCGCCGCGCAGTAGACTCGCCAGCGCCACGCTCGCCGCTACCATCAAACCGCCATAGCCAAGGTAAAGCAGCGGTGGATGAAAGATAAGACCGGGATGTTGCAGCATCGGATTGAGATCGCGGCCTTCGATTGCTGGTGGAAATATCCGCACGAAGGGATCGGACCACAGCACCACAAACAGTAGCAGTGCGGCGAGCATGAGAGATAAAACGGCTAGCGTCAGCGGAAATAGCGGATCGGTTTGCTGCCGATAATGCCAGGCAAACAGCGCGCTCCAGGCGGAAAGCAGCAGCACCCAAAGCAGCAGCGAACCTTCATGACCGCCCCACACCGCCGCCAGTTTGAGTTCCCACGACAGCAGGCTGTAGCTATGTTGGGCGACATAAATGACCGAGAAATCGCTGATGAGAAAACAATACGTCAGTACGCCAAAGGCGAGCAGCAGGAGCGCGAACTGCGCCAGAATGCCGATGCAAGTGAGTCGCATCATGGCAGGCCAGCGCAACCGCACTCCCGCAAAGGCCGTCAACGGGGTCAACACGTTGACCCCGAGACTTAACAACAACGCCAGAAAACCGACTTCAGGAAGGAATACGTCCAGAAACCACCTCTTTTCTGGCTTACGCCACCGTCAACTGTCCGGCGTAGAGAATGAAAAAGCGCAGCATCAACACGCCGACCAGACTGGCCCCACACGCCGCCAGCACGGCAGGAATGCCGGAACTGCGATTGACCCACGATTTGAGCAACATTGGCACAATCAGCCCCAGCCCGGCGACACCAAGCCAGAACCACCACGTCCAGAAACCGCCACCTAATGCCGCCACCAGCGCACGAACTTTACCGTCATCGCCCAGCGCCAGACCGACAAAAAACGCCACCAGCAGGAAGATTTCACCCCATACCACGGGGATTTCCATCCGGTGAACAAAGTGCGCTTCCGTGGAATGCGGGTTACTGCGTTGGCGTATCGCCATGGCGATCAGCGCCACCGCCGCACCGGACGAGATGCCGGAGAAGAGGAACAGCACCGGCAGGATCGGGTTATTGAGGAACGGATACGATTTCAGCGCCGACAGCAGAAAGCCGGTATAAGCCCCCAGCAGCACCGCCAACACCAGCATCAGCGTTTCCAGTCCGCGATGAACGGGCGTCAGCAGGCTCAGAACCTTTTGCACGATCCCCAGCTTCGGCAACCAGCGTTGTTGCAGGGCAAGCAAATCATGTTCAAAGATTTTCGCCAGCCACAGCACCAGCACCACCATGTAAAGCTCAAACAGCATCACCCCCATCGACATCACCGAGGTAAAACTGTAGTGGAACATCAGCTTCCAGAAGGTCCACGGTCTTGTCAGGTGGAAGACGAGGATCAACAGACCGAGGATCACCGCGCCCGGCCCGACAATCAGCGTGGTGCGCAGCAACGTACTGTCTGCACCGCCCGCCTGCGGGTAGAAGCGACGTAACAGCACGGCCAGCGTCACCAGACCGGCAGAAATACCAATCAAAAACAGGTAGATGGCAATCGGCCAGTCCCACACCAGCGATTCAAAATGAAATGCGGAAGTCTGCGTCATTGGCTCACCTCCCCGTATTTAAACGGTACGCGGTACAGCTTCGGTTTGGTTCCCAGCGCCAGCTTGTAGCGGTAAGTAGGCTTCTGGCGCAGCAGTTGCGAAATCTCACTGTTAGGATCGTCCAGATTGCCAAACGTCAGCGCCTTCGTCGGGCAAGCCTCAACGCACGCGGGCAGCTTACCGGCCTGCAAATTGGTTTTACGGCAGAAATCGCATTTGTCCGCCGTCTTCGTGACCGGATGGATAAAGCGCACGCGGTACGGACAGGCGGCGATGCAGTACTGACAACCGACGCAGAGATCAGGATTAACATCGACAATCCCGCTAGCGGCATCACGAAAAGACGCACCGGTCGGGCAGACGTCAACGCACGGCGCATGATCGCAGTGCTGGCAAGACTTACGGAAGAAGCGATATTTCACATCAGGAAATTCGCCCTGCGGCTCGCTACGAATAATCGTCAGGCGCGAGACGCCTTCCGGCACCTTGTTCACTTCTCGACAAGCATCCATACAGGCGGTACAGCCGATGCATAACGACTCGTCATGCACCATGCCGTAACGCACCCCATTGATATTCAACGTTTTCGCCACCACGCGCCCTGCGGTGCCGCTGACGGCTGCCAGCACGCCGACGCCGGTGAGAAACTGGCGACGAGACCAGGTCATGGCTGCTCCTTAAGCAACGGAACAGACGCCGGGTTAAAGTTCGGATTGGTGCGCTGATCGCTGTGGCAATCGACGCAAATCTTAATCCGTCCTTTGTCACTTAACGTCTGCATCGTATCTTGCTGTGGATGCAGGGAATGGCAGCTGGCGCACGCCACTTTGGTTACGTGGACATCGTGCGGCCAGAACGCTTTTTGCAACTGTTCCGGCAGATGACAGGACATACAGACGCTGTTCTGCTCTCCGACCTTGTACATCGGCTCGTTAAAGCGCATCACATCTTTCACCCCTTCGCGGTGTTGCGGTGATGGCTGGCCGTGACAGTTGGTGCAGGTGACCGGCAATTTGTTATTCGGGTTGATAACGGAAGCATGTTTGCCATGCATACCTTCGGTATCTGGTTTATGACAGTCCAGACAGGCGGCATCCGGGTTACGCTGCTGGGTAACTTCGTAGCGATCACCAGATGCCTGCGCCGCAGGGGTAGCGGTAATTCCGTTCAGGCTCCACAACAGGCCCGACGCCAGCACCCCAGCAGTTAATAACGAACGTAATACGCTCATATTCACTCCATTGTGTTTTCCGCCCCTTGCGAGGCGGAACGGGGTTATTGGCTTAACAGACCGTTTTTACGTGCCTGTTCTTCCCACTGCGGGATCACCGTTTTGATGAAGTCCTGCTTCTCGGCCTTGATTTGTTCCATGTTCAGGCCAATGGCCTGCTGGGCTTTCTCTTTGGTTGAGATATCCGGGATCTGGATTTCATGGGTGATGCCTTTGGTCGCCAGCAGGCGCGCCAGTTTGGTGCGTGCATCCGCCGCTTTATCCATCGCCGTACCGAGCATCCGTAAACCTTCTTCCGGTGCGTGCATATGAATGCCGTGGGAAGCGATCGCCAGATCCCAGCGCCACTGGGCATGACGGATATCGTCCTGAATTGGCTTCATTTCAGCTTCCGTCGCGCCTGCATCCAGCGCTGCTTTCGCTTCGAAGTGAGCGTGAACCAGTTGATCTTCAACCTTGATTTTCAGGTCGTTAATCGACTGCTTACGTTCCGCGACCACTTTTTGCAAGGCAGCTTTGTCCTGGGTATGGCAGTTCGCACAAGTCTGGGCGAAGTTATCAAACGGATTACCAATTTTATGGTCGGTGTAGAGTTTGCCTTCGGCGTTCTGCACTTTTGGCATATGGCAGTCGATACAGGTCACGTTGTTTTTACCGTGAATGCCCGCTGTCCAGGTTTCATATTCCGGGTGCTGCGCTTTCAGCATTGGCGTTTTCGACAGGGAGTTAGTCCAGTCAGAGAAGGCAATTTTGTCGTAATACTGCTCCATATTTTCGACTTTCATGCCGTCATCCCACGGGAATTTAACCGCTTTGTTTTTGCCGTCGAAGTAATACTCCACATGGCACTGACCGCAAACCATCGATTGCTGGTCGAAACGTCCGGCTTTCTCAAAAGGTTTACCAATGGCTTCCATCGCGCGAGCCGCATACGGACGGGAAAGGGTTAACTCCGGTTTGCCTTTGGCGAACTCTGGTGAGGCGGTGTTATGGCAGTCGGCACAACCTAAGTTGTTGACGATTTCCGGGCCGCCGCGCGCCCACTTACCGTGGAAGTAGCCATCTTCGCCGTCTTTCTGGATCAGACGCGCCACATCCGGGCTTTTACAACTCCAGCACGCCATCGGTAGCGGACCATCTTCAGCGTTTTTCGGCGCACCGGTACGCAGGGTTTCACGCACATCGGTCACAGCAAAGGCATGTCCACGCGGCTTGTTGTAATCGCGCGAGAAGGGATACCCCGCCCACAGGATCACCAGCCGTGGATCTTCCGCCAGGGCGTCAACACGCTCTGACTGTTCCGAGGTGGCTTTCCAGGAGAGATATTGATCGGGATGCTGCGGGGCAAAGGTTTCATTCTTCGCTTCCACAGTTACAGGTTTTGCGGGAGCTGCCGTTTGTTCAGCGTGAACAGAAGTGAAAAAGAAAAAAGGAATCAATAAGCTGAAGATACGGCGTGCGTTTATTTTTATCCTTGTCATAGGGGCTTCATCCGAATTGCGCCATTGTTGCAATGGCGGTTTTTATTGTTTTTCACGACAGTAACCGCACCTACACTGTCATGACATTGCTCGCCCCTATGTGTAACAAATAACCACACTGTGAATGTTGTCTTTAATCAATTGTAAGTGCATGTAAAATACCATTTTAGAGTTAGTCAGTATCTTCCTCTTTTTCAACAGCATGCATAACTGCATGTTCCTCAAAGAATTAATCAACTTTTGTTGCTGACCTTCAAAAATTACCCTGCCGTTTATTTGCACAATTCTACTTTTGCGTGATCTGTCGCCCAAATACTAAACAAAACTGCCAATACCCCTACATTTAACGCCTATGCCACATATTATTAATATTCTACAAGGAGAACAAAAGCATGAGCCAAATTCACAAACACACCATTCCTGCCAACATCGCAGACCGTTGCCTGATAAACCCTCAGCAGTACGAGGCAATGTATCAACAATCTATTAACGTACCTGATACCTTCTGGGGCGAACAGGGAAAAATTCTTGACTGGATCAAACCTTACCAGAAGGTGAAAAACACCTCCTTTGCCCCCGGTAATGTGTCCATTAAATGGTACGAGGACGGCCGCTGAATCTGGCGGCAAACTGCCTTGACCGCCATCTGCAAGAAAACGGCGATCGTACCGCCATCATCTGGGAAGGCGACGACGGCAGCCAGAGCAAACATATCAGCTATAAAGAGCTGCACCGCGACGTCTGCCGCTTCGCCAATACCCTGCTCGAGCTGGGCATTAAAAAAGGTGATGTGGTGGCGATTTATATGCCGATGGTGCCGGAAGCCGCGGTTGCGATGCTGGCCTGCGCCCGCATTGGCGCGGTGCATTCGGTGATTTTCGGCGGCTTCTCGCCGGAAGCCGTTGCCGGGCGCATTATTGATTCCAACTCACGACTGGTGATCACTTCCGACGAAGGTGTGCGTGCCGGGCGCAGTATTCCGCTGAAGAAAAACGTTGATGACGCGCTGAAAAACCCGAACGTCACCAGCGTAGAGCATGTGGTGGTACTGAAGCGTACTGGCGGGAAAATTGACTGGCAGGAAGGGCGCGACCTGTGGTGGCACGACCTGGTTGAGCAAGCGAGCGATCAGCACCAGGCGGAAGAGATGAACGCCGAAGATCCGCTGTTTATTCTCTACACCTCCGGTTCTACCGGTAAGCCAAAAGGTGTGCTGCATACTACCGGCGGTTATCTGGTGTACGCGGCGCTGACCTTTAAATATGTCTTTGATTATCATCCGGGTGATATCTACTGGTGCACCGCCGATGTGGGCTGGGTGACCGGACACAGTTACTTGCTGTACGGCCCGCTGGCCTGCGGTGCGACCACGCTGATGTTTGAAGGCGTACCCAACTGGCCGACGCCTGCCCGTATGGCGCAGGTGGTGGACAAGCATCAGGTCAATATTCTCTATACCGCACCCACGGCGATCCGCGCGCTGATGGCGGAAGGCGATAAAGCGATCGAGGGTACCGACCGTTCGTCGCTGCGCATTCTCGGTTCCGTGGGCGAGCCAATTAACCCGGAAGCGTGGGAGTGGTACTGGAAAAAAATCGGCAACGAGAAATGTCCGGTGGTCGATACCTGGTGGCAGACCGAAACTGGCGGTTTCATGATCACGCCACTGCCTGGCGCTACCGAAGGCAGCCTGGTGATCACCGACTCCTGGCCGGGTCAGGCGCGTACGCTGTTTGGCGATCACGAACGTTTTGAACAGACCTACTTCTCCATAGACTGGCCCCCTGAATCTCCAGACAACCAGTATCACTTAAATAAGTGATAGTCTTAATACTAGTTTTTAGACTAGTCATTGGAGTACAGATGATTGATGTCTTAGGGCCGGAGAAACGCAGACGGCGTACCACACAGGAAAAGATCGCAATTGTTCAGCAGAGCTTTGAACCGGGGATGACGGTCTCCCTCGTTGCCCGGCAACATGGTGTAGCAGCCAGCCAGTTATTTCTCTGGCGTAAGCAATACCAGGAAGGAAGTCTTACTGCTGTGGCCGCCGGAGAACAGGTTGTTCCTGCCTCTGAACTTGCTGCCGCCATGAAGCAGATTAAAGAACTCCAGCGCCTGCTCGGCAAGAAAACGATGGAAAATGAACT
>NZ_MDGW01000042.1:0-10905 GCF_001712525.1 Shigella sp. FC1661 | reverse complement strand
TAGCAACAGCTCACCCATGCGGCTCTGACAACGATGTTAACCCGCGTTAAATATCCCACGTTGGCCAGCATCTGTCTCACGGAAAGTCATACTGCCTTACGGGCCGATGCTGCCTGAGTTGCTCGGCGGTTCGGCGGATCTGGCTCCAGCAACCTGACCATCTGGAAAGGTTCTGTTTCGCTGAAGGAAGATCCGGCGGGCAACTACATTCACTACGGGGTGCGTGAATTTGGCATGACCGCTATAGCCAACGGCATCGCGCACCACGGCGGCTTTGTGCCGTATACCGCGACGTTCCTGATGTTTGTTGAATACGCCCGTAACGCCGCGCGGATGGCGGCACTGATGAAAGCGCGGCAGATTATGGTTTATACCCACGACTCAATTGGCCTGGGCGAAGATGGTCCGACGCACCAGGCTGTTGAGCAACTGGCCAGCCTGCGCTTAACGCCAAATTTCAGCACCTGGCGACCGTGCGATCAGGTGGAAGCGGCGGTGGGCTGGAAGCTGGCGGTTGAGCGCCACAACGGACCGACGGCACTGATCCTCTCAAGGCAGAATCTGGCCCAGGTGGAACGTACGCCGGATCAGGTAAAAGAGATTGCCCGTGGCGGTTATGTGCTGAAAGACAGCGGCGGTAAGCCAGATATTATTTTGATTGCCACCGGTTCAGAGATGGAAATCCCCCTGCAAGCGGCAGAGAAATTAGCGGGAGAAGGTCGCAATGTACGCGTAGTTTCCCTGCCCTCGACTGATATTTTCGACGCCCAGGATGAGGAATATCGGGAGTCGGTGTTGCCTTCTAACGTTGCGGCTCGCGTGGCGGTGGAAGCAGGTATTGCCGATTACTGGTACAAGTATGTTGGTTTGAAAGGGGCGATTGTTGGGATGACAGGTTATGGGGAATCTGCTCCGGCGGATAAGCTGTTCCCGTTCTTTGGCTTTACCGCCGAGAATATTGTGGCAAAAGCGCATAAGGTGCTGGGAGTGAAAGGTGCCTGATGGTGATCGCCGGATGCTGATTGCCGGATGCGACTCTGACGCGTCTTATCCGGCCTATAGCGTCTTATCCGGCCTACATGTCCCCGCCATTTTGTTTAACGGGTGATCCACAACGTGGGCCAGGCGTCTGGCCCATGCCAGTTATCGCAGGTGGGTTCTGCGGCGTAACGCACCAGGCGAAAACGCTGACCGTCAAAGCGCCAGCGCGCCTGAATGCCACAATCGCTTAATCCGCGCCCTTTCGCTAAGGTCACCAGTTCACGCGATTTCTCATCAAATGTTGCGTTCATCAGTTCCAGTTCATTCGTCTCCTGCCCGTTGTTGAACGGCAAACGCAACCGAACCGGGCGCGAGGCCAGCGGATTTTTACGCGACACAATCCATGCCAAATCAATGGTGTTATAGGCCCCTGCCTCACAGCTAATCATCATCAGCGCTTTATCATCAGTCAGCGCAGTGACATTCACCTCACGACGCAATGGATCAAGCGAGCAGCGCAGACCATTCATCCGCCAGTTTCCATAATCCAGCAAATCGTTGCGTTCTTCGAGTGAGAGTGGCGTCGGCGTTGGGTTAACCACCGCGACCTCTTTCAGCGCAGGCGCGGGCGGTACGCTGAGCGGCGGTTCGTCCCCTTTCTTGATCCACGCGGTTTCACTGCCAACGCGCTTTTGCTGAGCATCAATAAACAACAACGCCGCTTTTAAGCCACTCAGCGAAATGGTCTGATTGCCGTCGCGTAAGGTGATCGCCTTCCCTTCCTGAATCATCTGCAAAAACGCGGTGATGGTTGCCGTATCATCGGTTACTAATAACCATGGTGAAATCCGCCACTTGTCACCACTTAACGCCAACGGCTCGCCATCTAACAGCAGCCGTGGCGCTATCTCCCCTTCTGACGCCTCCGGCGACTTCAATCCGCCGCACTCAATACGTAAAACGGCATCGGTATGCGCCCCGGCGCTGCGGCTCAGGGTCATCACCAGTCCATTATGATCGCCCGTATTACGCGCCACGCAGAAGTTTTGGTTATTACAGGTGACCAGCCAGTCGGAAAACGCCCGTTGCGCTGGTGCCGCCCACACCAAAGACGTCGGCAACAAAGCGAAAAAAAAGAGAAGGAAAATGCGATAGCGCATGGACGGTACGACCCCAGAAGTTCAAACAAACAGCACAAGTCGTATCTTCGTTGCGCAGGTAGCGCGGCTCAATCGGATTTGTCGGATTGAGCCAATAATAAACAACGAAATATTATTGTTATTTTTCAGTCCATTAAATGTGACGTTTGCAAATAGTTAAGCAATAACACCGTCTTACCGTCACGTATCTCGCCGGTTTTGATCATCTCCAGCGCCTGGCTGAATGGCAGCTCGAGCACTTCAATATCTTCATCTTCGACACCGCCACCGGCGTTAGCGCGCTGATTGTCACTGTATTCGGCGATAAAAAAGTGGATTAGCTCAGTCACACCGCCTGGCGACATATACAGTTCAAATAATTTGCGCACTTCGCCCACTTCATAGCCCGTCTCTTCAATCGCTTCTTTACGAATGCACACTTCCGGTTCGTCGTTATCCAGCAGCCCGGCGCAGGTTTCAATCAGCTGCCCGCTTTCATTGCCATTAACCCAGGTAGCGACACGGAACTGACGAATCAGAACCACGGTCTTTTTCTTCGCGTTGTACAGGAGGATCGTCGCACCATTACCGCGATCGTAAACTTCACGTTTATGGCGGATAACTTCGCCATCTTTGCGCGTGAGATCGTAGGTAATGTTGTGCAGGGTGAAATAGTTATCGGAGAGAATTTTGTCTTTAATGAGGGTGATTTGTTGCGTCATACCGACTCCACAGCGCGAAATGAACAATTATCTTACGCTGTGAAGTCGGGTTTGTCTGCGCAGGCTATCAGTGAGATTTGACTGATTTTACCCCCAGCCAGTCAATAATCCCCTGTGCCGCATGACGTCCTTCTGCCATTGCGGTAACCACCAGATCCGCACCACGCACGGCGTCGCCACCGGCGAAGATTTTCGGATTGGAGGTCTGGTAACGGTACTGGCTTTCCACATCCGCGATGATGCGGCCCCATTTGTCTACCGTTACACCGTGCGACTCCAGCCACGGCATCCCGTGCGGATTGAAGCCAAACGCCATAATCACCGCGTCGGCTGGCATGACAAATTCACTGCCTTCCACCGGTACTGGACGCCGACGCCCCTGGGCATCCGGCTCGCCAAGACGCGTGCGCAGGAAACGAATCCCGCAAACGTGACCTTGTTCATTCAGCTCAAGCGCCACCGGCTGGACGTTAAATTCGAAGTTGGCCCCCTCTTCGCGGGCGTTCTTCACCTCTTTCTTCGAGCCTGGCATGTTAGCTTCATCACGACGATAAGCGCAGGTGACGTTACTCGCGCCGTGGCGCAGCGCAGTACGCACACAGTCCATCGCGGTGTCGCCGCCGCCCAGTACCACGACGTTAAGTCCGGCGGTATTGATAAACGGCTCTTCCGGTAGCTCTTCGAGCCCCATCACCTGTTTAGTGTTGGCGATGAGGAACGGCAGCGCGTCATAAACGCCCGGCGCATCTTCATTGGGTAAACCCGCTTTCATGGAACGGTAAGTGCCTACGCCAACGAAGACCGCGTCGTATTGTTCCAAAAGCGAATCCAAAGAGACATCTTTACCCACTTCACAATTGAGTTCGAAGTGAATCCCCATCGCGCTGAAGATTTCCCGACGGCGTGCCAGCAGGGATTTATCCAGTTTGAAAGAAGGAATGCCGAAAGTGAGCAAGCCACCGATTTCTGGATGGCGATCGTACACCGTCACCGCCACGCCATTGCGGGTCAGAACATCCGCACAGGCCAGCCCTGCCGGACCTGCCCCGATAATCGCCACCCGCTTGTCCACTTTGGTGACATGACTTAAGTCAGGACGCCAACCTTTCGCCAACGCCTGATCTGAAATATAGCGTTCAATGTTGCCGATAGTTACCGCGCCGTGCTCATCGCGAATAGTACAGGCACCTTCACACAAACGGTCTTGCGGACAAACGCGTCCGGTAATTTCCGGCAGGGTGTTGGTCTGGTGAGAAAGCTCGACGGCGGCGTCGATGTTTCCGGCTTTCACCAGTTCAATCCACTGCGGAATATGGTTATGCAGCGGGCAGGTCCATTCACAAACGCTGTGCTCGCCGCACTTAAGGCAGCGCGAGGCTTCCCGTTATGCCTGGTCGGCGCGAAATGGCAGATAAATTTCATCAAAACCGGTTTTGCGCGCTTCAATCGCCAGTTTATCCGGCTCGCCACGCGCGGGCGTTGCCTGCATTTGTTCGACTTTACTCATTACCGGCATTTCTTGTGCAGCGGTACTGGCATGCCACGGTTGATGCTCCTGACGTGCGGTGCGCAAGCGGCGGGATTTCGCCATGCCGGAGAGTGCGACGTCAGTGACCAGTTGCAGCGCGTCCGCCGGGCAATTCTCGACACAGGCAGGACCGTTTTCGCGCCCTGCACAAAGGTCGCATTTATGCGCCGTGGCTTTTACTTTTCCTGCCGCGACGGGTGTCAGGACGATTTGCATCGTACCAAACGGACAGGCCACCACGCAGGATTTACAGCCAATACACTTTTGCTGATTGACCTGAATGCTGTCATCAACGTGGCTGATTGCGCCATTAGGGCAGCTACGGGCGCAGGGCGCATCTTCACAATGGTGACAGGTCACTGCACTACGTTGCTGCTGATGTTTGATAACCGTAATTCGGGGATGAAAATGGTGTTGGCTCAGGACATGTTGCTCATCATTGTGAGCCATGACACAGGCGATTTCACAAGCATGACAACCCAGACATTGCTGACTGTTGGCCATAATAAAACGATTCATAACGACCTTCTTTTTTGGTTGTAAAAACCTTATTCTTTATATGAGTGTTGTTATTACCCGACTTACAGGGGAATCGGCAATGTTCATGTGCCCAGAATAAGTAACTATTTCGCTATAAACTGTGGCAGCTCAAATAATCCCATCACTGACTAAATTGCGTTTCAGCGAACTGGAACATTAATGATTTTTTGTGGAGAAGACGCGTGTGATTGTTAAACGACCCGTCTCGGCCAGTCTGGCCCGGGCCTTTTTTTACATTGTGCTGCTGTCGATTCTTTCCACGGGTATCGCTCTGCTAACTCTGGCGAGCAGTTTGCGCGACGCTGAGGCTATCAATATTGCCGGATCGCTGCGTATGCAGAGTTACCGCCTGGGCTACGACTTGCAAAGTGGCAGTCCACAACTCAATGCACATCGCCAGTTGTTTCAGCAGGCACTGCATTCACCGGTATTAACCAATCTCAACGTCTGGTATGTGCCAGAAGCAGTAAAAACTCGCTATGCGCATCTGAATGCCAACTGGCTGGAGATGAATAATCGGCTCAGCAAGGGCGATTTGCCGTGGTATCAGGCCAATATTAATAATTATGTTAATCAGATAGACCTGTTCGTGCTGGCTTTACAGCACTACGCTGAACGCAAAATGCTGCTGGTGGTGGCGATTTCCCTGGCTGGCGGTATCGGTATTTTCACGCTGGTCTTTTTTACTTTGCGCCGTATACGCCATCAGGTGGTTGCCCCGCTGAATCAGCTGGTTACCGCCAGTCAACGTATTGAACACGGGCAGTTCGACTCGCCGCCGCTGGATACCAGTCTGCCGAATGAGCTTGGTCTGCTTGCAAAAACCTTTAACCAGATGTCGAGCGAGCTGCATAAATTGTACCTTTCGCTGGAGGCGTCAGTAGAAGAAAAGACCCGCGATCTCCACGAGGCCAAGCGTCGTCTGGAGGTGTTGTATCAATGTTCGCAGGCGCTGAACACAAGCCAGATTGATGTGCATTGTTTCCGCCATATTTTGCAGATTGTTCGCGACAATGAAGCGGCTGAATATCTGGAGTTAAATGTCGGTGAAAACTGGCGGATTAGCGAAGGGCAACCAAACCCGGAATTGCCGATGCAGATTTTACCGGTGACAATGCAAGAGACGGTTTACGGCGAACTGCACTGGCAAAATAGTCACGTTTCATCATCAGAACCGCTGCTTAACAGCGTTTCGTCGATGCTGGGACGCGGTTTGTACTTTAATCAGGCGCAGAAGCATTTTCAGCAGTTATTGTTGATGGAAGAACGTGCAACCATCGCCCGCGAATTGCACGACTCGCTGGCTCAGGTACTTTCTTACTTACGTATCCAGTTGACGTTACTGAAGCGTTCGATACCGGAAGATAACGCCACCGCACAAAGTATCATGGCCGATTTTTCCCTGGCGTTGAATGATGCTTATCGGCAGTTACGCGAGCTGTTGACTACTTTCCGCCTGACGCTGCAGCAGGCGGATCTCCCCTCCGCGTTGAGGGAAATGCTGGATACGTTACAAAATCAAACCAGCGCCAAACTGACCCTCGACTGCCGTCTGCCAACCCTTGCGCTGGATGCGCAAATGCAGGTGCATTTGTTGCAAATTATTCGCGAAGCGGTGCTGAATGCGATGAAGCACGCCAACGCCAGCGAAATCGCCGTCAGTTGCGTCACCGCGCCGGACGGCAATCACACGGTTTATATCCGTGATAACGGGATTGGTATCGGTGAACCGAAAGAACCCGAAGGTCATTATGGTCTGAATATCATGCGCGAACGCGCGGAACGGCTGGGTGGGACGCTGACTTTTTCACAACCTTCCGGCGGCGGCACGTTAGTGAGTATTAGCTTTCGCTCTGCAGAGGGTGAGGAAAGTCAGTTGATGTAATGCCTCCTACTGACCAAAGAATACTTGCACTTAAGGTTCAGTATAAAAGGGCATGATAATTTACATTAACTCCTTTTTTTCTCCACGATTGGCTCGTACCTTGCCGCTACAGTGAAGCAAGTCAAGCCTACAACGATACGCAGAAACACGAGGTCCTCTTTTAATGGCGAATTTCTTTATTGATCGCCCCATTTTTGCCTGGGTGCTGGCAATCCTGTTGTGTCTGACAGGGACCCTGGCGATTTTTTCATTGCCCGTTGAACAATACCCCGATCTCGCGCCACCGAATGTGCGAGTGACCGCTAACTATCCCGGCGCATCGGCCCAGACGCTGGAAAACACCGTGCCCCAGGTTATCGAGCAAAATATGACCGGCCTCGATAATCTCATGTATATGTCATCTCAGAGCAGTGGCACCGGTCAGGCATCTGTCACTTTAAGTTTTAAAGCAGGCACCGATCCGGACGAAGCCGTGCAGCAAGTACAAAACCAGCTGCAATCAGCCATGCGAAAGTTACCGCAGGCGGTGCAAAATCAGGGCGTGACGGTGCGTAAAACCGGCGATACCAATATTCTGACCATTGCTTTCGTCTCTACCGATGGTTCGATGGATAAACAGGATATTGCCGATTATGTTGCCAGTAATATTCAGGACCCGTTAAGCCGCGTGAATGGCGTCGGGGATATCGATGCCTATGGTTCGCAATATTCCATGCGTATCTGGCTGGCCCCGGCGAAACTCAACAGTTTCCAGATGACGGCTAAAGATGTCACTGATGCCATTGAGTCACAGAACGCGCAGATTGCGGTTGGGCAACTTGGTGGTACACCTTCCGTCGATAAGCAGGCGCTCAACGCCACCATTAACGCCCAGTCACTGCTGCAAACACCAGAACAGTTCCGCGATATCACCTTGCGGGTGAATCAAGACGGCTCAGAGGTAAGGCTGGGCGATGTCGCCACCGTCGAAATGGGGGCGGAGAAATACGATTATCTTAGCCGCTTCAATGGTAAGCCAGCCTCCGGGCTGGGGGTAAAACTGGCCTCCGGCGCAAACGAAATGGCGACAGGGAGCTGGTGCTCAATCGTCTCGACGAGCTGGCGCAGTACTTCCCGCACGGACTGGAATACAAGGTGGCGTATGAAACCACCTCGTTTGTTAAAGCCTCCATTGAAGACGTGGTGAAAACGCTGCTGGAAGCTATCGCCCTGGTTTTCCTCGTTATGTATCTGTTCCTGCAAAACTTCCGCGCCACGCTAATACCCACTATCGCCGTGCCGGTGGTGTTGATGGGAACCTTCTCCGTACTTTACGCCTTCGGTTACAGCGTCAACACCTTAACCATGTTCGCGATGGTACTGGCGATCGGTCTGCTGGTGGATGACGCAATCGTGGTGGTGGAAAACGTCGAACGTATTATGAGTGAGGAAGGACTCACTCCTCGCGAAGCCACACGTAAATCGATGGGGCAGATCCAGGGGGCACTGGTCGGGATTGCGATGGTGCTTTCGGCGGTATTTGTACCAATGGCCTTCTTCGGCGGCACCACCGGTGCCATCTATCGCCAGTTCTCTATTACCATTGTTGCGGCGATGGTGCTGTCAGTACTGGTAGCGATGATCCTCACTCCGGCTCTGTGTGCCACACTACTTAAGCCACTGAAAAAAGGTGAGCATCACGGGCAAAAAGGCTTTTTTGCCTGGTTTAACCAGATGTTTAACCGCAACGCCGAACGCTACGAAAAAGGGGTGGCGAAAATTCTCCACCGCAGCCTGCGCTGGATTGTGATTTATGTCCTGCTGCTTGGCGGCATGGTGTTCCTGTTCCTGCGTTTGCCGACGTCGTTCTTACCGCTGGAAGACCGTGGCATGTTTACTACCTCGGTACAATTGCCCAGCGGTTCAACCCAACAACAGACCCTGAAAGTCGTTGAGCAAATCGAGAAATATTACTTCACCCATGAAAAAGACAACATCATGTCGGTGTTTGCCACCGTTGGTTCTGGCCCTGGGGGTAACGGGCAAAACGTGGCGCGAATGTTTATCCGCCTGAAAGACTGGAGCGAACGCGACAGTAAGACCGGCACCTCGTTTGCCATTATCGAGCGTGCAACAAAGGCGTTTAACAAGATTAAAGAAGCTCGCGTTATCGCCAGCAGCCCGCCAGCAATTAGCGGTCTTGGTAGTTCTGCGGGTTTTGATATGGAGTTGCAGGACCACGCTGGAGCAGGTCACGATGCGCTGATGGCAGCACGTAACCAGTTGCTGGCGCTGGCGGCGGAAAACCCGGAGCTAACCCGTGTGCGCCATAACGGCCTCGATGACAGTCCGCAGTTGCAGATTGATATCGACCAGCGTAAAGCTCAGGCGCTGGGCGTTGCTATCGACGATATTAACGACACACTGCAAACCGCCTGGGGTTCGAGCTATGTGAATGACTTTATGGATCGCGGTCGTGTGAAGAAAGTCTATGTGCAGGCAGCTGCGCCGTATCGCATGCTGCCAGATGACATTAATCTCTGGTATGTCCGAAATAAAGATGGCGGCATGGTGCCCTTCTCTGCTTTCGCGACCTCACGCTGGGAGACTGGCTCGCCGCGTCTGGAACGCTATAACGGTTATTCTGCGGTTGAGATTGTTGGGGAAGCCGCACCGGGGGTCAGTACCGGTACGGCGATGGATATAATGGAATCGTTAGTGAAGCAGTTGCCAAACGGCTTTGGTCTGGAGTGGACGGCGATGTCGTATCAGGAGCGGCTTTCCGGCGCGCAGGCTCCGGCGCTGTACGCCATTTCCTTGCTGGTGGTATTCCTGTGTCTGGCGGCGTTGTATGAAAGCTGGTCGGTGCCGTTCTCGGTAATGCTGGTCGTGCCGCTGGGGGTTATCGGCGCGCTGCTGGCAACCTGGATGCGCGGGCTGGAAAACGACGTTTACTTCCAGGTGGGCCTGTTAACGGTCATTGGTTTATCGGCGAAAAACGCCATCCTGATCGTCGAGTTTGCTAACGAGATGAACCAAAAAGGCCACGACCTGTTTGAAGCGACGCTCCACGCCTGCCGTCAGCGTTTACGCCCGATTCTGATGACCTCGCTGGCATTTATCTTCGGCGTATTGCCAATGGCAACCAGCACGGGTGCCGGTTCCGGTGGTCAGCATGCGGTGGGTACTGGCGTAATGGGCGGGATGATTTCGGCCACTATTCTGGCTATTTACTTCGTGCCGCTGTTCTTTGTACTGGTGCGCCGCCGCTTCCCGCTGAAGCCGCGCCCGGAATAAGCAATAAAAAAGGCGACATGCTAATGTGTCGCCTTTTTCAACTTTCCGATTAAGAACCTGCTCAGCGGGTTCTTGCTGTTTGTACTTTGTCTCAGGAATTACTTACGAAGCATAACTTCGATAAAGTCTTTCCAGTTCCCCAGTTCACGTTCAATCATAACAACCTCTCTTATAATTATGGGTATTCTACGGAAACAATATACCGTGGTGAAGCTAATTTACTCGATTGCTGCGATGACTACCTCCGGGGGACAAACCTTATGTAAATACTATGGTCCTGCGGTGATAATTTGTATGTGATACACAGCAACATTTCGAGATATTCATACGGCATCTAATACTGATTTAATTCTGGTTAAAATACAGACAGATAACAAGATGAATATTCTTAATGTTTACGTTAAAAATGTTTAATATTATTTAATAGTTGTTAATTTGAATACTTCGATGGTGATGCTGCCAACTTACTGATTTAGTGTATGATGGTGTTTTTGAGGTGCTCCAGTGGCTTCTGTTTCTATCAGCTGTCCCTCCTGTTCAGCTACTGACGGGGTGGTGCGTAACGGCAAAAGCACTGCCGGACATCAGCGCTATCTCTGCTCTCACTGCCGTAAAACATGGCAACTGCAGTTCACTTACACCGCTTCTCAACCCGGTACGCACCAGAAAATTATTGATATGGCCATGAATGGCGTTGGATGCCGGGCAACTGCACGCATTATGGGCGTTAGCCTCAACACGATTTTACGTCACTTAAAAAACTCAGGCCGCAGTCGGTAACCTCGCGCATACAGCCGGGCAGTGACGTCATCGTCTGCGCGGAAATGGACGAAC
>NZ_MDGW01000041.1:0-11020 GCF_001712525.1 Shigella sp. FC1661 | reverse complement strand
GGTGTAAGTGAACTGTAGTTGCCATGTTTTACGGCAATGAGAGCAGAGATAGCGCTGATGTCCGGCAGTGCTTTTGCCGTTACGCACCACGCCTTCAGTAGCGGAGCAGGAAGGACATCTGATGGAAATGGAAGCCACGCAAGCACCTTAAAATCACCATCATACACTAAACCAATAAGTTGGCAGCATTACCAATAGTTGGTTATAAATACGTCTTTAGTTCATCAGCACTAAAACTCAGGCTTTGGCTGATTACATTTATAGCAGCATAATATGTTTTTACAGTTTTATAATGATTATGATGAATGGCTATATGAACAGCTGACATGTTGTCATGATTTTTAGCGGCCAACAGTGTGAATAACTGACGTTGACTAAAAGAATATTTTTTTGCAAAAATATTCAGCGTCGATATATAAGATAACACGACGTCTTCATTACCCTTGCTCATGGCGATGTATAATACAGGGGTTCCATGTGCTGTAGCGCCTTTTAATAAATCCATGATGTTAGCTTTGCTCAACTTGTATTTAAAGGCGATGCCATTAATTTTAGAGAGGAACCGTGTGACACACAAAGGGTGATTATTTTCCATTGCAGCAAACAACCCTAGTTCACCATCACGTGTTTTCATTGCTAAAATATCCATCACTATTTTTTTGTTTAAAAGCTCTTGTGCTATTGGAGTGGTTAATGCATTCAGAAAGATATCGATTGTTTCATCGAACCCATACAACATGGAGATATAGAGCCCAGGTGTTTCGTTAGCACTTTTAGTTTGCAGTAATTTAACCAGATTATCTTCATGAATGATATGATTGTATATCAGTGACTGAATTTCTTGCATAAATATTTTTACGTTGTCAGTATGTCCGTTCATCATAGCCAGAAATAAAGCAGGTGTACCAACGCTATTCTGCGCAGTTATTATTTCAATGATTTCTTTTTCAGGGAGTATGGGCAACTGTTTGAATAATGTAATAAGCTGTTGAGTCTGGCCTGTGGCCATTATTAACAACATTGCCGATGGATGTATAGGGGCAAATGGCATTCGTGATGCAATACCCGCGAAAATAGCCCCTGGAACTCCCACAGGTAATAGGGGCAGAATAGCAATTGCACAGTTGCGAACATACCTGTCAGCCCAGCTCTGAGCATCGGGACCTGAACTGATGAACTTATCAAGCGAAAGAAAGCCCCGTGCTGTCCTGTGGGTGCCTCTGACGGCAACGTTGGTATCGTTCGGGTCGTAGACGGACACTACATAGTTTAATTGTCCATACACTAACTGCTTTATTCGTAGCCTTACTGACAAAGTATGATTGTCTATATATAAAATCGCGGACATATGACTGACATTGTTTGCCATCATTCGACAAAAGAAAATATCTAAAGCGAAGCCAAAATCCTTACTCGCGATAACGCGACTCCCTGCAGGAGGATGGCGAAGTAATGCTCTGAACTCCGCATCCCGGACTAAGGGGACATGCTGCTGTATGGATTCAACGGAGGAGTAATGTTTAATCAGGTTGACTTTGCCTTTTCCATTTCTCAATGAATCAAGGGCGTATTGCAATGACAGATGGCGACAAAAAATAGCGTCAGAAGGAGATTGCAAAAAACATGCACTACCATTGAGATTTACTGTTGGTTGTATAGTTTTTTCTCTATGGCTTTTTTTAGACAGTTTCATACAATGGTTACGATCTTCGGCAGTTAACTGTTCCTGCTCAATATAATCCAGTATGCTTCGCAAATGGTTAGCCTTAATAGGCGTGGTTTCCAGAAATAAGGGAATGATTTCTTTTTTATAGTGTAATGTAATAAGTATATTTTCTGCATGGATGGGTGAAGTGGCAAAGTTAATGATAAAAAGGGCAGTGGAGTAACAATTTTGTGATATTTTTCGACAGTTTGCGGTAAATTCCTGAGTAATACAGTATGACAGCATCGAACTTAAGTCAGAGGTATCAAGTAGGGTGATGAGTTGGCGCGCAAATTGATTAATAAGCTCTGATGAAGGCGTTGGTATGTCGCTATCGATGTGCAATCTATGAGGAGACTTATAATGAGTTCTGATAATGATATCGTTTTGACTCATAATCTATTCACCTTATATATACTGGAGGTTTTGAGGATGATGATTAATTATTATCGCCAGAACGAAATGTGCACGAAAAATTGCTATAAGAATTGTGTCACTTTTATCATTGTGATATGACCACTTCGTCATTAATCTCATGATCGTTTAAATACTACCGCCAAATCACGCAACGAACTTTGCTGGATTCAGTTTATGCTGCTGTAAATCCGCTCGCAGTAAACCTTTCAGACGCACCGTGATGTTATCAGTGGTTCTTTAAGCGTTTTGCTGGTGTACTCACTACAAACGAATTGCGAATCGAATCAATGTGAAACGGAAAGGTACAATCTCCCTTTTTTTAGTGTTAACATCGTTCAACCGGGTGGAAGGTGAGAGGTTAATGTCTTTCATTTGTGTACCTGATTGCGAACCAATTTAGCATTTGTTGGCTAGATGGTTTCGCAATGAACTGTTAATAAACAAATTTTTCTTTGTATGTGATCTTTCGTGTGGGTCACCACTGCAAATAAGGATATAAAATGCCTGTTATAACTCTTCCTGATGGCAGCCAACGCCATTACGACCACGCTGTAAGCCCCATGGATGTTGCGCTGGACATTGGTCCAGGTCTGGCGAAAGCCTGTATCGCAGGGCGCGTTAATGGCGAACTGGTTGATGCTTGCGATCTGATTGAAAACGACGCACAACTGTCGATCATTACCGCCAAAGACGAAGAAGGTCTGGAGATCATTCGTCACTCCTGTGCGCACCTGTTAGGGCATGCGATTAAACAACTTTGGCCGCATACCAAAATGGCAATCGGCCCGGTTATTGACAACGGTTTTTATTACGACGTTGATCTTGACCGCACGTTAACCCAGGAAGATGTCGAAGCACTCGAGAAGCGGATGCATGAGCTTGCTGAGAAAAACTACGACGTCATTAAGAAGAAAGTCAGCTGGCACGCAGCGCGTGAAACTTTCGCCAACCGTGGGGAGAGCTACAAAGTCTCCATTCTTGACGAAAACATCGCCCATGATGACAAGCCAGGTCTGTACTTCCATGAAGAATATGTCGATATGTGCCGCGGTCCGCACGTACCGAACATGCGTTTCTGCCATCATTTCAAACTAATGAAAACGGCAGGGGCTTACTGGCGTGGCGACAGCAACAACAAAATGTTGCAACGTATTTACGGTACGGCGTGGGCAGACAAAAAAGCACTTAACGCTTACCTGCAGCGCCTGGAAGAAGCCGCGAAACGCGACCACCGTAAAATCGGTAAACAGCTCGACCTGTACCATATGCAGGAAGAAGCGCCGGGTATGGTATTCTGGCACAACGACGGCTGGACCATCTTCCGTGAACTGGAAGTGTTTGTTCGTTCTAAACTGAAAGAGTACCAGTATCAGGAAGTTAAAGGTCCGTTCATGATGGACCGTGTCCTGTGGGAAAAAACCGGTCACTGGGACAACTACAAAGATGCAATGTTCACCACATCTTCTGAGAACCGTGAATACTGCATTAAGCCGATGAACTGCCCGGGTCACGTACAAATTTTCAACCAGGGGCTGAAGTCTTATCGCGATCTGCCGCTGCGTATGGCCGAGTTTGGTAGCTGCCACCGTAACGAGCCGTCAGGTTCGCTGCATGGCCTGATGCGCGTGCGTGGATTTACCCAAGATGACGCGCATATCTTCTGTACTGAAGAACAAATTCGCGATGAAGTTAACGGATGTATCCGTTTAGTCTATGATATGTACAGCACTTTTGGCTTCGAGAAGATCGTCGTCAAACTCTCCACTCGTCCTGAAAAACGTATTGGCAGCGACGAAATGTGGGATCGTGCTGAGGCGGACCTGGCGGTTGCGCTGGAAGAAAACAACATCCCGTTTGAATATCAACTGGGTGAAGGCGCTTTCTACGGTCCGAAAATTGAATTTACCCTGTATGACTGCCTCGATCGTGCATGGCAGTGCGGTACAGTACAGCTGGACTTCTCCTTGCCGTCTCGTCTGAGCGCCTCCTATGTGGGCGAAGACAACGAGCGTAAGGTACCGGTAATGATTCACCGCGCAATTCTGGGGTCGATGGAACGTTTCATCGGTATCCTGACCGAAGAATTCGCTGGTTTCTTCCCGACCTGGCTTGCGCCAGTTCAGGTTGTTATCATGAATATTACCGATTCACAGTCTGAATACGTTAACGAATTGACGCAAAAACTATCAAATGCGGGCATTCGTGTTAAAGCAGACTTGAGAAATGAGAAGATTGGCTTTAAAATCCGCGAGCACACTTTGCGTCGCGTCCCATATATGCTGGTCTGTGGTGATAAAGAGGTGGAATCAGGCAAAGTTGCCGTTCGCACCCGCCGTGGTAAAGACCTGGGAAGCATGGACGTAAATGAAGTGATCGAGAAGTTGCAACAAGAGATTCGCAGCCGCAGTCTTAAACAATTGGAGGAATAAGGTATTAAAGGCGGAAAACGAGTTCAAACGGCGCGCCCTAACCGTATCAATGGCGAAATTCGCGCCCAGGAAGTTCGCTTAACAGGTCTGGAAGGCGAGCAGCTTGGTATTGTGAGTCTGAGAGAAGCTCTGGAGAAAGCAGAAGAAGCCGGAGTAGACTTAGTCGAGATCAGCCCTAACGCCGAGCCGCCGGTTTGTCGTATAATGGATTACGGCAAATTCCTCTATGAAAAGAGCAAGTCTTCTAAGGAACAGAAGAAAAAGCAAAAAGTTATCCAGGTTAAGGAAATTAAATTCCGTCCTGGTACAGATGAAGGCGACTATCAGGTAAAACTCCGCAGCCTGATTCGCTTTCTCGAAGAGGGTGATAAAGCCAAAATCACGCTGCGTTTCCGCGGTCGTGAGATGGCGCACCAGCAAATCGGTATGGAAGTGCTTAATCGCGTGAAAGACGATTTGCAAGAACTGGCAGTGGTCGAATCCTTCCCAACGAAGATCGAAGGCCGCCAGATGATCATGGTGCTCGCTCCTAAGAAGAAACAGTAAGGCCTTCAAGTAGCACTGTCTGTGGAGCCTTCGGGCTTCACAGGCTTTGTTCGCCTTTGTTTCGTTTATTAACAATGCGAAGTGGAAGTTATTAAAATGCCAAAAATTAAGACCGTACGCGGTGCTGCTAAGCGCTTCAAAAAAACCGGTAAAGGTGGTTTTAAGCACAAGCACGCTAACCTGCGTCACATTCTGACCAAAAAAGCGACCAAACGTAAACGTCACCTGCGTCCGAAAGCCATGGTTTCCAAAGGCGATCTGGGCCTGGTAATCGCGTGCCTGCCGTACGCATAAGCCGTTAACGTTTTTAACTTTTTAATTAGAATATAGATACAGGAGAGCACATATGGCTCGCGTAAAACGTGGTGTTATTGCACGCGCACGTCACAAGAAAATTTTGAAACAAGCTAAAGGCTACTACGGTGCGCGTTCTCGCGTATACCGCGTTGCCTTCCAGGCTGTTATCAAAGCTGGTCAGTATGCTTACCGTGACCGTCGTCAACGTAAGCGTCAGTTCCGTCAACTGTGGATTGCACGTATCAACGCAGCAGCACGTCAGAACGGTATTTCTTACAGCAAATTCATCAATGGCCTGAAAAAAGCCTCTGTTGAAATCGACCGTAAGATCCTGGCTGATATCGCAGTATTCGACAAAGTAGCGTTCACCGCTCTGGTTGAAAAAGCGAAAGCAGCTCTGGCATAAGCCAGTTGAAAGAGGGAGCTAGTCTCCCTCTTTTCGTTTCAACGCCATCAAAACATTGACTTTTATCGCCGTAGCCTTTTCAATAAAGGTCTTTTGAAGAGTACCAAAAGGTAACGCAAGCAATGAATGCTGCTATTTTCCGCTTCTTTTTTTACTTTAGCACCTGAATCCAGGAGGCTAGCGCGTGAGAAGAGAAACGGAAAACAGCGCCTGAAAGCCTCCCAGTGGAGCTTTTTTTGTATGCGCGTTTTGAAAAATAAAAAGCCAGTCTATCAGGCGTAATTGTCGCAGCCAGTCTGGATACGGCCAGCGCGGAGAAACCGGAGCGTATTTAAGTACGTGAGAATTTCGAGCACTGCCCGGGACCAAAATGGCAAGTAAAATAGCCTGATGGGATAGGCTCTAAGTCCAACGAACCAGTGTCACCACTGACACAATGAGGAAAACCATGTCACATCTCGCAGAACTGGTTGCCAGTGCGAAGGCGGCCATTAGCCAGGCGTCAGATGTTGCCGCGTTAGATAATGTGCGCGTCGAATATTTGGGTAAAAAAGGGCACTTAACCCTTCAGATGACGACCCTGCGTGAGCTGCCGCCAGAAGAGCGTCCGGCAGCTGGTGCGGTTATCAACGAAGCGAAAGAGCAGGTTCAGCAGGCGCTGAATGCGCGTAAAGCGGAACTGGAAAGCGCAGCGCTGAATGCGCGTCTGGCGGCGGAAACGATTGATGTCTCCCTGCCAGGTCGTCGCATTGAAAACGGCGGTCTGCATCCGGTTACCCGTACCATCGACCGTATCGAAAGTTTCTTCGGTGAGCTTGGCTTTACCGTGGCAACCGGGCCGGAAATCGAAGACGATTATCATAACTTCGATGCTCTGAACATTCCTGGTCACCACCCGGCGCGCGCTGACCACGACACTTTCTGGTTTGACACTACCCGCCTGCTGCGTACCCAGACCTCTGGCGTACAGATCCGCACCATGAAAGCCCAGCAGCCACCGATTCGTATCATCGCGCCTGGCCGCGTTTATCGTAACGACTACGACCAGACTCACACGCCGATGTTCCATCAGATGGAAGGTCTGATTGTTGATACCAACATCAGCTTTACCAACCTGAAAGGCACTCTGCACGATTTCCTGCGTAACTTCTTTGAGGAAGATTTGCAGATTCGCTTCCGTCCTTCCTACTTCCCGTTCACCGAGCCTTCTGCAGAAGTTGACGTCATGGGTAAAAACGGTAAATGGCTGGAAGTGCTGGGTTGCGGGATGGTGCATCCGAACGTGCTGCGTAACGTTGGCATCGACCCGGAAGTTTACTCTGGTTTCGCCTTCGGGATGGGGATGGAGCGTCTGACTATGTTGCGTTACGGCGTCACCGACCTGCGTTTATTCTTCGAAAACGATCTGCGTTTCCTCAAACAGTTTAAATAAGGCAGGAATAGATTATGAAATTCAGTGAACTGTGGTTACGCGAATGGGTGAACCCGGCGATTGATAGCGATGCGCTGGCGAATCAAATCACTATGGCGGGCCTGGAAGTTGACGGTGTAGAACCGGTTGCCGGTAGCTTCCACGGCGTGGTCGTTGGTGAAGTGGTTGAGTGTGCGCAGCATCCGAACGCTGACAAACTGCGTGTGACAAAAGTGAATGTCGGCGGCGATCGCCTGCTGGACATCGTCTGTGGTGCGCCAAACTGTCGTCAGGGCCTGCGTGTGGCGGTAGCTACCATTGGTGCTGTTCTGCCGGGTGATTTCAAAATTAAAGCGGCGAAACTGCGTGGCGAACCGTCTGAAGGGATGCTGTGCTCCTTCTCTGAACTGGGAATTTCTGACGATCACAGCGGCATTATCGAACTGCCTGCAGATGCGCCGATTGGCACTGACATCCGCGAATACCTGAAACTCGATGACAACACCATCGAAATCAGCGTAACGCCAAACCGTGCCGACTGCTTAGGTATCATTGGTGTTGCGCGTGACGTTGCCGTGCTGAATCAGCTGCCGCTGGTTGAACCGGAAATCGTTCCGGTTGGTGCGACCATCGACGACACGTTGCCGATTACAGTCGAAGCGCCTGAAGCCTGCCCGCGCTATCTTGGCCGTGTGGTAAAAGGCATTAACGTTAAAGCGCCAACTCCGCTGTGGATGAAAGAAAAACTGCGTCGTTGCGGGATCCGTTCTATCGATGCAGTTGTTGACGTCACCAACTATGTACTGCTCGAACTGGGCCAGCCGATGCACGCTTTCGATAAAGATCGCATTGAAGGCGGCATTGTGGTGCGGATGGCAAAAGAGGGCGAAACGCTGGTGCTGCTTGATGGCACTGAAGCGAAGCTGAATGCTGACACTCTGGTCATCGCCGACCACAACAAGGCGCTGGCGATGGGCGGCATCTTTGGTGGCGAACACTCTGGCGTGAATGACGAAACGCAAAACGTCTTGCTGGAATGCGCTTTCTTCAGCCCGCTGTCTATCACCGGTCGTGCTCGTCGTCATGGCCTGCATACTGATGCGTCTCACCGTTATGAGCGTGGCGTTGATCCGGCACTGCAGCACAAAGCGATGGAACGTGCGACCCGTCTGCTGATCGACATCTGCGGTGGTGAGGCTGGTCCGGTAATTGATATCACCAACGAAGCAACGCTGCCGAAGCGTGCAACCATCACTTTACGTCGTAGCAAACTGGATTGCCTGATCGGCCATCATATTGCTGATGAACAGGTAACTGACATTCTGCGTCGTCTCGGCTGCGAAGTGACCGAAGGCAAAGACGAGTGGCAGGCAGTTGCGCCGAGCTGGCGTTTCGATATGGAGATTGAAGAAGATCTGGTCGAAGAAGTCGCGCGTGTTTACGGCTACAACAACATCCCGGATGAGCCGGTACAGGCAAGCCTGATTATGGGTACTCACCGTGAAGCTGACCTGTCGCTCAAACGCGTGAAAACGCTGCTCAACGACAAAGGCTATCAGGAAGTGATCACCTACAGCTTCGTTGATCCGAAAGTGCAGCAGATGATCCATCCAGGCGTTGAAGCCTTACTGCTGCCAAGCCCGATCTCTGTTGAAATGTCAGCAATGCGTCTTTCTCTGTGGACCGGCCTGCTGGCAACCGTGGTGTACAACCAGAACCGTCAGCAGAACCGTGTGCGCATTTTCGAAAGCGGTCTGCGTTTCGTACCAGATACTCAGGCACCGTTGGGCATTCGTCAGGATCTGATGTTAGCCGGTGTGATTTGCGGTAACCGTTACGAAGAGCACTGGAACCTGGCAAAAGAGACCGTTGATTTCTATGATTTGAAAGGCGATCTTGAATCCGTTCTCGACCTGACCGGTAAACTGAATGAGGTTGAGTTCCGTGCAGAAGCGAATCCGGCACTGCATCCGGGGCAATCCGCAGCGATTTATCTGAAAGGGGAACGTATTGGTTTTGTTGGAGTTGTTCATCCTGAACTGGAACGTAAACTGGATCTTAACGGTCGCACTCTGGTGTTCGAACTGGAGTGGAACAAGCTCGCAGACCGCGTGGTGCCTCAGGCGCGCGAGATTTCTCGCTTCCCGGCGAACCGTCGTGACATCGCGGTGGTGGTCGCAGAAAACGTTCCCGCAGCGGATATTTTATCCGAATGTAAGAAAGTTGGCGTAAATCAGGTAGTTGGCGTAAACTTATTTGACGTGTACCGCGGTAAGGGTGTTGCGGAGGGGTATAAGAGCCTCGCCATAAGCCTGATCCTGCAAGATACCAGCCGTACACTCGAAGAAGAGGAGATTGCCGCTACCGTCGCCAAATGTGTAGAGGCATTAAAAGAGCGATTCCAGGCATCATTGAGGGATTGAACCTATGGCGCTTACAAAAGCTGAAATGTCAGAATATCTGTTTGATAAGCTTGGGCTTAGCAAGCGGGATGCCAAAGAACTGGTTGAACTGTTTTTCGAAGAGATCCGTCGCGCTCTGGAAAACGGCGAACAGGTGAAACTCTCTGGTTTTGGTAACTTCGATCTGCGTGATAAGAATCAACGCCCGGGACGTAACCCGAAAACGGGCGAGGATATTCCCATTACAGCACGGCGCGTGGTGACCTTCAGACCCGGGCAGAAGTTAAAAAGCCGGGTCGAAAACGCTTCGCCCAAAGACGAGTAATCTGATCTAACTAAAAAGGCCGCTCTGCGGCCTTTTTTCTTTCAATAACTAATTGATTTATAATGTTTTATATCTCTTCGTTCCACGATGCGTCCACATTTAGTGGGGGGAGGGGAGTAAGCCCGCTACATTGTGGGCTTTGTCTTATAGTCTGATCACTGTTTCAAGTCGGTGAGGACACCAAAAAGAAACCCCGCAGTTTTTACGCTGCGGGTTTGTTGTTCATGTCTGTGAGATAGGGTGCCTTATCGACCTTACCCTGGCAACCGATTGACGGGGGATTGCTCCCCCGTCGCGGTTTCCTTACTGCTTACACTGTAAGAACGCCGCAAACTCCGCTCCCCAGAAGCTCATCCGTATTTCGCACAGCGAACCGTGCAGCATCCAGATGATGAGGATTGCCGTCACGCAGAACGTGATGGCCGTAAGCGATTTTTGCGACATAGCGCTTGCTCCTTTTTCGGGGAGGCGCTAACCTATCACTTGCTTAGGGTAGACGGTTAGGGCCTCGGTTAAACAAAAATGTTTTCCGGGGCCTTTCCACATCTGGCCTTCAGGTATTCCCTCCGACCATCAGCCGAAAGGCACCCGCGCGTAATCTATCGCTTTTTTGTTACTCCGGCAATTCTGCTCGTTAATTCTGAGGTAAGGGCAAACTCATCTGATTGTTTCCTCTGTGTGAAGTTGGCAGTTCATGCCACGGGTAGACTGGCCCCCTGAATCTCCAGACAACCAGTATCACTTAAATAAGTGATAGTCTTAATACTAGTTTTTAGACTAGTCATTGGAGTACAGATGATTGATGTCTTAGGGCCGGAGAAACGCAGACGGCGTACCACACAGGAAAAGATCGCAATTGTTCAGCAGAGCTTTGAACCGGGGATGACGGTCTCCCTCGTTGCCCGGCAACATGGTGTAGCAGCCAGCCAGTTATTTCTCTGGCGTAAGCAATACCAGGAAGGAAGTCTTACTGCTGTGGCCGCCGGAGAACAGGTTGTTCCTGCCTCTGAACTTGCTGCCGCCATGAAGCAGATTAAAGAACTCCAGCGCCTGCTCGGCAAGAAAACGATGGAAAATGAACT
>NZ_MDGW01000040.1:0-11088 GCF_001712525.1 Shigella sp. FC1661 | reverse complement strand
AGGCAGTTCGCCGTGACCGAGCCAAATCAGGTGTGGTGCGGTGATGTGACCTGTATCTGGACGGGTAAGCGCTGGGCGTACCTCGCCGTTGTTCTCGACCTGTTCGCAAGAAAACCAGTGGGCTGGGCCATGTCGTTCTCGCCGGACAGCAGGCTCACCATGAAAGCGCTGGAAATGGCATGGGAAACCCGTGGTAAGCCCGGCGGGGTGATGTTCCACAGCGATCAGGGCAGTCATTATACGAGCAGGCAGTTCCGGCAGTTATTGTGGCGATACCAGATCAGACAGAGTATGAGCCGGCGCGGAAACTGCTGGGATAACAGCCCAATGGAACGCTTCTTCAGGAGTCTGAAGAACGAATGGATGCCGGTGGTGGGTTACGTAAGCTTCAGCGAGGCAGCTCACGCCATAACGGACTATATCGTTGGATATTACAGCGCACTAAGACCGCACGAATATAACGGTGGGTTACCCCCAAACGAATCGGAAAATCGATACTGGAAAAACTCTAACTCGGTGGCCAGTTTTTGTTGACCACTTCACCCCTTCTCATTCAGGCCACGGATAATGGTGGTGTACAGACCATCCTGCGTGCTCAGTGACGGCGGGAATGAAGTTTCAATCGGACGAACAACGACCACGCCAGAATTCAGATCGGTGTGCTCATTCAGGAGATCGATTTGCCAGTCAACAAAGGCGCGCAGGAAGTTACCTTCACCAAACTGAATGATACGTTCTGGATACTGTGCACCGGGAATATCGCGACGATTTAGTGTTTTCACAATGGGTTCCCTTCTGATTAGTCACACAACCCGTTTGAATTGGTATGACAGGTTAACAAAGTTTAATACGCCGAACCCCTGTTTTGATCAACTCCTGATGATTAATGAGCAGTTTTATGAGAAACGTGTGGCGCGGTTCATGGTTTAATCGAGGAAATACGCCTTTTCCTGGATCATAAAGTGGTAGAACACATTGCATTCAAATCGCGCGGAATGAATAAAGATGTCAGACAACTTCCTCACCGTAACGCATAGTGCTGGTACGGTTGCGCCCATCTTTCTTCGAGCGATACAGACACGTATCGGCTTCGACCATCAATTTATTAAAATCATCGGTCAGCGTTCGGTACGATGCGCGACCACTACCGACGCCAATACTTACCGTGAGATAAAGCGTTTTTTGTTGCCAGGTGAATGGTTGCAGTTCAACGCCTTTACGGATTTTTTCCGCCATTAGCAGACCATCGACAGGATTCACCGACGGCACTGCAACAGCAAATTCTTCGCCGCCCATGCGCGCCACCAGCCCCTTATCACCGACAATCTTCTGAATATGCCGGGCAAACACGCTTAACACTTTATCGCCACATTCATGTCCATAGTTATCGTTAATGCTTTTGAAATAGTCGATATCAAGCAGCATGACCGTCAGATGTTGTGTCTGTTTCAGCGATGGACTTTTCAGCGCCTCATAAAGACCGGACCGTGAGTAAACCTGAGTCAGAAAATCAAAGTCGGCTCGCAGCGCAACTTGCTTCATTAGCGAATTGATCGCTGCCACGCTAAAAGAAACCATAATTGGGCATATCGCCATCGTGGCAATACCGAGACGTGCGGAGAACATTTCCGGAATGGAGAACGGCGAACCGACCGAGATATCAATCACCGAATTTGCCACCAGTACGATTTCCACCGCACCGGTGACAAAGGTCAACAGACATGTTACCTGCGGCGTATAGCGCACTGCACACCAGATTAATGCAGGCAGCGGGAACGCCAGACTCCCCGCTCCGCCAATGACTACCGAGGCAATAACCGACACAATAAGCGCGATGGCGGGCATCATCTGTTCTGCTTTAAAGCGCGGCAGCACTCCAGGAATAGCCAACGTCAGCATACAAGGCACGATCAACACGCCCGTTGAGAATTGCTCACTGAACCAGTCCGCAAGCAAAGGCCAGAAATCCAGACTATCAATACTGACCGAACCAATCGCCCCGACAATAGCGCATAATAATGCGGCAATCAGACAGTAATTAAATAGCCGTAAGGCACTTACTGGCTCATACTTATTTTTCCCCAGACGCTTATCCCGCACGACCAGTAAGGCGACGGTAACAATAAACATCATATTGGAGAAATTGATAACCAGTGAAACCAGTCCCCATTCGGTGGTTATGGCATCATAAACCAGCATCGCCACATAACTGATCGCATAGTAATGCAGTCGATTAAGCCAGACATAGCGGGCAAACACCCCCGCCATTACGCCATTCAGCGGCCAGAAAAGAGAAAGTTCGTGAACCAGCCGTAACTCTGCAACAATAAAATAGAACAGCGTGGTTAGCGCAAAAATAGCGATGCTATTACGTAGCAGATGACCTTCCTGGAACAAACGGAAAGTTGAAATGGGGTGTACATGCATTAATTATCTGTCCATACAATTGCGGGTGGCAATTATCTCAACGTAATAAGTAAATTCTCATAAAGGATAGCATGTTCGCTAACAGCGGCGGCAAATAAAGGTACCCTGGGAATGCTATTTTATCGTTTTCCGCAATTCTCATGGCTGATTCATCTGTACAACCAGCCAGTGATAGATTACCGCCACGATATAACGTTGTTGTTCTTCGCTTAACGAAACACCCTGCGGAATGTTATGCCACTTAGCCAGACAACCGCGACAGCAGGTCGCGGTGGCGTGCTGAGCGATAAACACCGGATGCCGCGCATGGGTGTTTGCTTACCGTCATTAGCCGGTAATGCCGGAGCAAGACGTTTAGCGACAAAATCCGCCGCATGTTGTTCGATGACTGGCGCGCCTTTCTCCAGGCAATACTGACGCTCTTTCATGCCCAGACGAAAGCGAGAGCGAAATTTTGAACGGGATAAACGCGCGAAGAGTGGATCGAGAGACTGCATTAATAAACCGAACGCCCTAACTGTTTCGTCAATTGTTCAAGGACGGCGATACCCGCAAGCGAGTTACCTGCATCATCCAGTTCCGGACTCCAGACAGCGATGGCCATTTCATGCGGAACAATCGCCACAATACCGCCACCAACGCCAGATTTCGCCGGTAGCCCCACCCGCCAGGCAAACTCCCCCGCGTTCTGGTACATACCACTGGTCGCCATCAGCGCGTTAATTTGCCGCGCCTGCATTGGCGTCACCACAGGTTCATCAATATGAATAGCTTTCCCCTGATTAGCCAGAAAGACAAACGTCCGGGCCAGCTCTACACAGCTCATTTTCAGAGCGCAGTAATGAAAGTAGTTTTGCAGAACGGTTGTCACGTCATGATGGAAATTGCCAAACGACTTCATCAGCCAGGCGATAGCCGCATTTCGCGCGGAATGTTCAAATTCGGAACGCGCTACCACCGTATCGTATGAAATATCAGACACACCGCTTAAGCCGCGCACGACTTCCAGCATACGTTGCCGTGGTGCGCTTAATCGCCCTTGCAACATATCGCAGACCACCAGCGCACCAGCATTAATAAACGGATTACGCGGAATACCCTGCTCCATTTCCAGTTGCACTAAAGAATTGAACGGTGATCCAGACGGATCTTTGCCGACGCGTTGCCAGATTTCCTCTTCGGAGTAATGACGCATGGCGACAACGAGACTCAGCACTTTGGAAATAGACTGAATGGAAAAACGTTCTTGCGCGTCTCCGGCCTGAAAAAGCTGTCCGTCAACGGTACAGATAGCAATGCCCAATCGGGAACCGTCTACTGTAGCCAGCGCCGGAATATAATCCGCGACTTTACCCTGACCAATGAGCGGCCGCACTTGCCGCAAGATGTTTTCTAAAATTGCATTATCCATGGCGACTGCCACTTTCTACTCCTGGACCGCAGGTCTGAAAAGACCTGCGAGTATATCAGAGCTGAATATGTCGCGTCAGATCCGGTCTTTCCACACCGTCTGGATATTACAGAATTCGTGTAAGCCGAAATGGGAAAGCTCACGACCAAAGCCACTCTTTTTCACGCCACCAAAGGCCACTCGCGCGTCGCTGGCACAATAACCATTGATAAACACCCCACCGCATTCCAGACGTGCCGCCATCTGTCTGGCCTGTGTTTCGTCGGTGGTAAAAATGGTCGCTGAAAGGCCGAACTCACTATCATTAGCCAGTTCCAGCGCATGTTCTGCATCTTTCGCAACGGTGATTGCCGCAACAGGGCCAAACATTTCTTCCCGAAACGCGGTCATTTCTGGGGTAACATTCGCCAGAACCGTTGGCGGATAGTAGTTACCTGCCCCAGCCATCTTTTCCCCGCCCAGTAACAAACGCGCACCCTGCGCCAGGGTTTTCTCCACCTGATGATGCAGCTCATCACGTAAATCAAAACGAGCCATTGGTCCGAGAGCGTTCTCTTCATCACGGGGATCGCCCATTTTCAAGGCTGCCGCAGCTGCCACAAAACGTTCGGTAAATGCAGAAGCAATTCCCTCTTCGATAATAAAGCGTTTTGCCGCTGCACAAACCTGTCCGGTATTCTGATAACGTCCGGCTACCGCCGCTTTAACCGCCAGTTCCAGATCGGCATCGTTAAGCACAATAAATGGATCCGAACCGCCCAGTTCCAGTACGCATTTTTTCAGTGCCGCTCCAGCCTGTGCGCCAATAGCCGCTCCCGCACGAACACTTCCGGTCACCGTGACAGCAGCAATGCGCGAATCTTTAATCATTTGACTGACACCGTCGTTGTCGGCATTCAGCCAGCCATATACGCCTTGCGGGATTCCCGCATCTTTAAACACCTGGGCAATGAGCTGAGCACAGCCCATCACATTCGGCGCATGTTTAAGTAAGTAGCCGTTACCTGCAAGAATGATGGGAACCGCGCCACGCATCACCTGCCATAACGGAAAGTTCCACGGCATAATCGCCAGAATCGTCCCCAACGGTCGATACTCAATAACTGCCTGCTGATTTTCCACCAGCGTAGGTTCCGCCTTCAGCATTGCCGGACCATGTTCTGCATACCAGTCACACAAATTCGCCGATTTCGCCACTTCAGCGCGCGCCTGATTGATTGGTTTGCCCATTTCACGGGTGATCATTTGCGCCATTTCTTCGCTACGGGCGCGCAGAGCCTTACCGATACCACGCAGTTTTTCAGCACGATAATCTATATTTGTCTCGCGCCAGTCGCGAAAGCCTGCTGCCGCCAGCTGAAGTGCGTTTTCGATATCGTTAGCGCCAGCCCACGGCAGCACAGAAAGTTGTTCACCCGTGGCAGGATTTATCGAAATTGCATGAGTTGCCGGAGTAATGGTCATCGGGGTATCTCCTTTATGAGTCATGGTATGAAGATACGCAGATTTACTCTTGCTTTAAAATGAATAATATTAAGCCACTTATTCACGAATCGAGAATATTATGGATCTGACCCAACTGGAGATGTTCAACGCGGTTGCCGAAGCTGGCAGCATAACCCAGGCAGCAGCAATAGTGCTTCGCGTGCCGTCGAATCTCACTACCCGTCTACGCCAGCTGGAAACAGAACTGGGGGTAGATCTGTTTATTCGCGAGAATCAGCGTTTACGTCTCTCTCCTGCCGGGCATAACTTTTTACGCTATAGCCAACAAATTCTCGCGTTAGTGGATGAAGCGCGGAGCGTTGTCGCTGGCGATGAGCCGCAAGGTTTATTTTCTCTTGGTTCGCTGGAAAGTACCGCAGCAGTGCGCATTCCGGCCACGCTGGCGGAATTCAACCATCGTTATCCCAAAATTCAGTTTTCACTTTCCACCGGCCCTTCCGGCACTATGCTGGAAGGAGTGCTGGAGGGAAAACTGAATGCGGCATTTATTGATGGGCCCATTAACCATACTGCCATTGACGGGATACCGGTATACCGCGAGGAGCTGATGATCGTCACGCCACAAGGTCATGCGCCAGTAATCCGCGCCAGTCAGGTTAACGGCAGTAACATTTATGCCTTCCGCGCCAATTGTTCGTATCGTCGCCACTTCGAGAGCTGGTTTCATGCTGACGGTGCCGCTCCGGGAACTATTCACGAGATGGAGTCGTATCACGGGATGTTGGCCTGTGTGGTCGCAGGAGCAGGCATTGCGCTTATTCCACGCTCTATGCTGGAAAGTATGCCGGGGCATCACCAGGTTGAAGCGTGGCCGTTAGCTGAGCAATGGCGTTGGTTAACAACCTGGCTGGTCTGGCGTCGTGGTGCGAAAACGCGTCCGCTTGAGGCATTTATTCAACTACTGGATGTGCCTGACTCGGCAAAACAGGGTTACCAATGAGCTATTTTTGATAGTTCTTGCAGCTCAAATGCCCTATATAGTGATGTTCCGATGACTTATGACTATATGGGGCAAATATGGTTACGCCAGTAAGCATCAGTAATTACATATCTCTTCCTGATGATTTTCCCGTACGTAATATTGCACCTCAGGTAAAAGAAGTTTTAAAGAATTTTATTGATGCACTCAGTACCATAATATGTGATGAAGAGTGGCGCACGTCTTTAAACACCAACTCAGCCACAAAAAAGACATTTAACAACCTTGATAACTTATCATATATTCAGAAGACTTCTTTTCGGGGTAACGACACACTATACAATGAAAAGGTTCAGTTTAAACTCACTTATCCCGTCAAGAATGGAAGACACAAAGAAAATATTGAATTTCAGGTAGTAATAAATTTAAGCCCTATTTATTTAGATAATTTTCGCCATGATGGAGAAATTAATATTTTTGCGCTCCCAACCCAAAGCCTGTCACTATGGGGCGCGTATTTCACACCGGCGTCGAGCGTGTGCTCTTTCTGTTTCTGAATGATTTTATTGAACAATTTCCAATGATCCACCTTGGCGTCCCCATCAAAAAAGCGCATACACCACATATTGAACCCCTGCCTCCGGATCACCATACCGCTGCAGATTACTTACGCCAGTTTGATTTGCTTGTCCTGAATTTTATCTCTCGCGGTAATTTTGTCATACTCCCCCGATTATGGAGTAACTCTGAGGTTCACAGATGGTTCGTCAATAAAGATCCTAACTTGATCACCGCCATTCTCGACATAACAGACGGCGAATTAAAAGAGGATTTATTGCAAAGCCTGATGGATTCATTAGGTTCTAACAAACATGTACTACCCGAAGTCTGCATCTGCTTTTTATCCCTTTTAGCAGAACAAGAATCTCCTCATTTTCAGGACTTTTTTTATTTTTCGCCAATATGTTATTGCACTATCACCAATTTATGAATCCCAATGAAAGTGATCTGAATGACGTGTTGATGCCAGCATCATTAAGTGATGATAAAATTATCAAGCATATGGCGCGCAGGACCCTCAAACTGTTTGTAAAAAATGAAACGCCGCCAAAAGTTACTCACGAAGACCTGGTGAAAAACAGGCCTCGCTCCCCTGTCAGACCACCTATACCCGCAACCGCCAAAACGCCAGACCTCCCTGAACGTCATTAAACCGTGATGTTACCGACTCTCTGACGCGGAACAGAATCAGCGTCAGAGAAACGGAAAACGCGATCCAGATCACAAATGCATTGTATTCACATCATTAACCGTTTTAAGATCATTTCATCACTTTTTCGCAACTCACCCGATAATCTGTTATGACAACAAACACTGTTTCCCGCAAAGTGGCGTGGCTACGGGTCGTTACGCTGGCAGTCGCCGCCTTCATCTTCAACACCACCGAATTTGTCCCTGTTGGCCTGCTCTCTGACATTGCGCAAAGTTTTCACATGCAAACCGCTCAGGTCGGCATCATGTTGACCATTTACGCATGGGTAGTAGCGCTAATGTCATTGCCTTTTATGTTAATGACCAGTCAGGTTGAACGGCGCAAATTACTGATCTGCCTGTTTGTGGTGTTTATTGCCAGCCACGTACTGTCGTTTTTATCGTGGAGCTTTACCGTTCTGGTGATCAGTCGCATTGGTGTGGCTTTTGCACATGCGATTTTCTGGTCGATTACGGCGTCTCTGGCGATCCGTATGGCTCCGGCCGGGAAGCGGGCACAGGCCTTGAGTTTAATTGCCACCGGTACAGCACTGGCGATGGTCTTAGGTTTACCTCTCGGGCGCATTGTGGGGCAGTATTTCGGTTGGCGAATGACCTTCTTCGCGATTGGTATTGGGGCGCTTATCACCCTTTTGTGCCTGATTAAGTTACTTCCCTTACTGCCCAGTGAGCATTCCGGTTCATTGAAAAGCCTCCCGCTATTGTTCCGCCGCCCGGCATTGATGAGCATTTATTTGTTAACTGTGGTGGTTGTCACCGCCCATTACACGGCATACAGCTATATCGAGCCTTTTGTGCAAAACATTGCGGGATTCAGCGCCAACTTTGCCACGGCATTACTGTTATTACTCGGTGGTGCGGGCATTATTGGCAGCGTGATTTTCGGTAAACTGGGTAATCAGTATGCGTCTGCGTTGGTGAGTACGGCGATTGCGCTGTTGCTGGTGTGTCTGGCACTGCTGCTACCTGCGGCGAACAGTGAAATACACCTCGGGGTGCTGAGTATTTTCTGGGGGATCGCGATGATGATCATCGGGCTTGGTATGCAGGTTAAAGTGCTGGCGCTGGCACCAGATGCTACCGACGTCGCGATGGCGCTATTCTCCGGCATATTTAATATTGGAATCGGGGCGGGTGCGTTGGTAGGTAATCAGGTGAGTTTGCACTGGTCAATGTCGATGATTGGTTATGTGGGCGCGGTGCCTGCTTTTGCCGCGTTAATATGGTCAATCATTATATTTCGCCGCTGGCCAGTGACACTCGAAGAACAGACGCAATAGTTGAAAGGCCCATTCGGGCCTTTTTTAATGGTTCGTTTTAATGATTTCCAGGATGCCGTTAATAATAAACTGCACACCCATACATACCAGCAGGAATCCCATCAGACGGGAGATCGCTTCAATGCCACCCTTGCCCACCAGCCGCATAATTGCGCCGGAGCTGCGTAGGCTTCCCCACAAAATAACCGCCACCAGGAAAAAGATCAGCGGCGGCGCAACCATCAGTACCCAATCAGCGAAGGTTGAACTCTGACGCACTGTGGACGCCGAGCTAATAATCATCGCTATGGTTCCCGGACCAGCGGTACTTGGCATTGCTAGCGGCACAAAGGCAATATTGGCACTGGGTTCATCTTCCAGCTCTTCCGACTTGCTTTTCGCCTCCGGTGAATCAATCGCTTTCTGTTGCGGAAAGAGCATCCGAAAACCGATAAACGCGACGATTAAGCCGCCTGCAATTCGCAGACCGGGAATCGAAATGCCAAATGTATCCATCACCAGTTGCCCGGCGTAATACGCCACCATCATGATGGCAAATACGTACACCGAGGCCATCAACGACTGACGATTACGTTCGGCACTGTTCATGTTGCCTGCTAGGCCAAGAAATAACGCGACAGTTGTTAATGGGTTAGCTAACGGCAGTAACACCACCAGCCCCAGGCCAATTGCTTTAAACAAATCTAACATTGGTGGTTGTTATCCAGTGTATCTGGGTTATCAGCGAAAAGTATAAGGGGTAAACAAGGATAAAGTGTCACTCTTTAGCTAACCTTGCATCGCATTGACCAAAACTTGAACCGATTTAGCAAAACGTGGCATCGGTCAATTCATTTATTTGACTTATATTTGCCTGGGCAATATTACCCCCTGCAACTAATTACTTGCCAGGGCAACTAATGTGAAAAGTACCAGCGATCTGTTCAATGAAATTATTCCATTGGGTCGCTTAATCCATATGGTTAATCAGAAGAAAGATCGTCTGCTTAACGAGTATCTGTCTCCGCTGGATATTACCGCGGCACAGTTTAAGGTGCTCTGCTCTATCCGCTGCGCGGCGTGTATTACTCCGGTTGAACTGAAAAAAGTGTTGTCTGTCGACCTTGGAGCACTGACCCGTATGCTGGATCGCCTGGTCTGTAAAGGCTGGGTTGAAAGGTTGCCGAACCCGAATGATAAGCGCGGCGTACTGGTAAAACTTACCACCAGCGGCGCGGCAATATGCGAACAATGCCATCAATTAGTTGGCCAGGACCTGCATCAAGAATTAACAAAAAACCTGACGGCGGACGAAGTGGCAACACTTGAGCATTTGCTTAAGAAAGTCCTGCCGTAAACAAAAAAGAGGTATGACGATGTCCAGACGCAATACTGACGCTATTACCATTCATAGCATTTTGGACTGGATCGAGGACAACCTGGAATCGCCACTGTCACTGGAGAAAGTGTCAGAGCGTTCAGGTTACTCTAAATGGCACCTGCAACGGATGTTTAAAAAAGAAACCGGTCATTCATTAGGCCAATACATCCGCAGCCGTAAGATGACGGAAATCGCGCAAAAGCTGAAGGAAAGTAACGAGCCGATACTCTATCTGGCAGAACGATATGGCTTCGAGTCGCAACAAACTCTGACCCGAACCTTCAAAAATTACTTTGATGTTCCGCCACATAAATACCGGATGACCAATATGCAGGGCGAATCGCGCTTTTTACATCCATTAAATCATTACAATAGCTAGTTGATAACGTGACAACGTCACTGAGGCAATCATGAAACCACTTTCATCCGCAATAGCAGCTGCGCTTATTCTCTTTTCCGCGCAGGGCGTTGCGGAACAAACCACGCAGCCAGTTGTTACTTCTTGTGCCAATGTCGTGGTTGTTCCCCCATCGCAGGAACAACCACCGTTTGATTTAAATCACATGGGTACTGGCAGTGATAAGTCGGATGCGCTCGGCGTGCCCTATTATAATCAACACGCTGGTAATGCTGCCAACTTACTGATTTAGTGTATGATGGTGATTTTAAGGTGCTTGCGTGGCTTCCATTTCCATCAGATGTCCTTCCTGCTCCGCTACTGAAGGCGTGGTGCGTAACGGCAAAAGCACTGCCGGACATCAGCGCTATCTCTGCTCTCATTGCCGTAAAACATGGCAACTACAGTTCACTTACACCGCCTCTCAGCCCGGTACGCACAGAAATCATTGATATGGCCATGAATGGCGTCGGATGTCGCGCCAGTGCACGCATTATGGGCGTTGGCCTCAACACG
>NZ_MDGW01000039.1:0-11114 GCF_001712525.1 Shigella sp. FC1661 | reverse complement strand
GTCACGCTGAAAATGCCGGCCTTTGAATGGGTTCATGTGCAGCTCCATCAGCAAAAGGGGATGATAAGTTTATCACCACCGACTATTTGCAACAGTGCCCTCCTGCCTGGCGCATCTCGTCCAGTAGCACCAGAGTCCCACTGACGTTGTTATCATAATATGCTAATGGTTTCTCCACCGACTCGCCAACGGCCTTCAGGCCGGCAAAGTGGATCACATCGCTGATGTGATGCAGGGCGAAGATTTGCCGCAGCAGCGCTCGATCGCGCACATCGCCACGATACAGCTGGGGTTGCCGCCCACAGATCTGTTCGACGCGCGCCAAGGCCTGCGGAGAGGCGTTGACAAAGTTATCCAGCACCACCACCTCATCGCCACGCGCGAGCAGCGCCAGTACCGTATGGGAACCAATATAACCCGCTCCGCCGGTCACCAAAATCGCCATTGTCAGTATCCTAAATTAATCGATGCGTTGTTGAAGATCGCGTAACCAGGCACGAAAAGCCTCTCCTTGCTGCGGATGGCTCAAACCGCCGGCGACGAAGGCCTCGGCATAGCCCAGCTTCTCGCCGCAGTCATAGGAATGCCCGACCTGACGGTAGGCCTCGACCGGACGGTGTTGTAACAGGGTGGCGATGGCATCGGAGAGCTGAATACGCTCCCAGGCGCCGAAACCGGTCGCCGCCAGGATCGGCCAGATGGCGGCGGAGAGCACGTAACGTCCGACCGCAGAGAGATCGGACTGGTATTTCTCTGCATCTTCCGGCTTCTCCACTATCGAGGTCATGCGGGCACTCTGCCCCGGCGCTAACACCGCATCGGCACAGTTGATCACCGAGTACTCCGGCAGCACCTCTAACGGCATCGGCTGCACCAAGACCTGGCTACGGCCACTCTCCTCGAAACGCTTGACCATTGCCCCCAGGTTCTGGGTAGCGGGATCGAAGGTGCTGGTGTCTAACCAGATATCCGGCAACGCCACAATAAAAGGATGCTCCCCCACCAGAGGACGGGCGCAGAGGATGGCATGCCCCAGCCCCAACGGCTTATGCTGGCGCACGCTGTTGATGGTCACCCCCGGCGGACAGATGGAGCGCACCTCATCCAGCAATTGACGCTTGACGCGCGCCTCGAGCAGCGCCTCCAACTCGAAAGAGGTGTCGAAGTGGTTCTCGATGGCATTCTTAGAGGAGTGCGTCACCAGGATAATCTCTTTTACCCCAGCCTGGACACATTCGTGCACTACCTTCTGAATCAGCGGTTTATCGACGATAGGCAACATCTCTTTCGGGATGGCCTTAGTCGCCGGCAACATCTTCATCCCCAGTCCGGCGACGGGAATTACGGCTTTAAGTGTGGTCATATAACAGCCTCAATACATATATAATTAATATATAATCGGGGTAAATGCCATATTAAATACTATTGAATAAAATAGCACATTTTAATTCAATTGTTGATGCTTCGGACTGAAATTTTATCAAACAATTGTCACGCATATATGAAATATAGAAATCAATCATGCCAACGAACTATAACAATTAATTACTAGCTACAGACACGTTTAAAAGTACGTATCATATCTGCAGCCAAATGATCTCGACTATAATTCGAAGCAGCATTTATGCCACAAACTCTAACATCCTGATAAAGCTCTTTATTTGAATATAGTTTTAATATGGCTTCAGCAATCTGCTTAGGATTCTCACTTTCAACAATAATCCCAGAGTTTGTATCACGTATAATTGAAGTTGCCTCACCCTCAGGGACACTCATTATAGTTGGTATTCCCATAGCCATACATTCAAATATCTTTGATGGGATAACAGTTTTAAACAACTCATTATTAACTAATGGAACTAATGACACATCACACAACGACCACAGTTTTGGCATCATCTCTTTAGGCTGACGTTCAATTAAAACTATATTTTTTAATTTTCTTTTTTCAACGAGTTCGACAATTTTTTTTCTTTCTGCCCCCCCTCCCGCAAATACAATACGTATATCATCATACTCCTGTAGAATTTCCGCAACATCAATAATACATTCTAAGCCTTGAGCCATTCCATGAGTACCAATATAACCAGCAACAAACTTCCTCTCTAAAGCATACTCTTTCAAAAAATGAATATCTTTCTTTGCTTGAGGTTCATATTTGTCAAGATCAACACCATTTAAAATAACATCTATTTTATCCCCATCAACTCCTCGTGCTATTAACTCTCTTTTAAAAGCATGTGTAACAGAAATAATAGCACTAGCTCTACGATATAAAAAAAGCTCTACTTTCTCTAGAAAACGAATTGCAAAACCATCCTTCATTGCTCCAACAGCAGTTATAGATGCAGGCCAAATATCACGAAGTTCAAAAACAAATGGTTTTCTACGGATGGCTGACAATGCCCACCCGGCACAAGCGCAAAAAAACTGCGGGGATGTTGCGACAATAACATCAGGTTTCTTTTGAAAAAGCCCAGCAATGAAACCAGTCACCATAAATGACATATAATCCATAATGCGCTTAGTAAAGCCTTCATTTGCAGCAATATATGTTTTTACTCTTATCACATTAATTCCATCAATAACATCACTCTGATACCAGCAATTTTTATAACCATCAAAAATTTTTCCCTCTGGAAAATTTGGAACACAAGTAATAATAGTTACTTGGTGACCACTTCTTATCCATCTAATGGCATGCTCATATGTCCTAGTAGCCGGTGCGTTTCCTTCTGGAGGAAAGTTATCAGTTAAAAACAGAATATGCAAAACTAGTACCTCACTATTAAATTGATAATGGAACCTTCAGTTTTTATTACTAATTTTTTATTTGATACGCTTATACCAAACTCAGGATGCCATGTGCTTGACTGTACCTCTATTTTAATATTAGATTCAAGCTGAATTTTTTGACCTGATGATAACGTCAACTGCACCACATTCTCTAACTGCTCTACATGAATGTCTGGATGAAGATGATAATAAGCAGTCGCATAAGAAAACTGACCGACTAGATTATCAGTAATTATTATTTTATTATCAAAAAAACTCCACTCTCTCAAATGATCTACTCGACCAGGAAGCCTTTTATATCCATCATGACCACATGAAATAGTTAAACAATCATCATAACTAATAATTGGGTCACTTGGGTAGGCACGACGAGCTACTCTAAACCCTCCCCAGATTTCAGATGAATCTTTACCATCCACCTCCACAGTATTATGACTTTGTGTTTTTCTTTGTCTAAGTCTTTCTTGCCCCAAACCATAAACACTAGTTCCACTATTTACAAACACTCGCAATCCAAAAAAACTCATTTCAAATGAAAGAGTATCAGCATGCGCATGACCAGGAATATAATCTGGACCAACCTTTGCCAAATCTAAAATAGCCTTAATATTTTGACTCACTACAGAAACATATCCGGAATCGTAAAGATGCTTATATGTAAATTGAGTTGTTGGTACCATCCTCACATCAGAGATGTTAATCCCAAGAGCTTTAGCATATGCGTAAATATCATCCATAGACGGTGCGACTTTCATAGCCGAATCATTAAAAAATGAAATCTCCCCATCAGGATGACTCATATGCTTACCCCATTGAATCATACTATTAATTATGTTTAGCCATTTTCTTCTCCGCTTTACCATAAAGTCATATGGATACACACTTGATAAATTATACAAATCAAGAAGATCGGAAAGAATAATGTTATGATACATTGGACTCAATTCAAAATAGCCACCATCAGGAAGTATTTGCTCCGTAATTTCCTTATCAAGGATAGATAATCCTTTTTTTATCCAAAAATTTGCTCGTTCCCCATCAAAAAACAAACCAGCAAATAATAAAGCCTTGGCATTAGAAAATAAATGATTACCTAACAAATGATATTCCAATTGCTGTTCCAATGCATTAACTTGTTGATAAAGGCTCTCTAAATAATAATAGGGGTATGTTTTCAAGTGTAAAAAATACTTAATCCAATTAACTACTCTTAATGATATTGGATAGGGCTCCCAGCCATTACCATAAAAGGGTGGATTTTCTTGTATCCAAGATTCTATTAAAGAATTAAGCTGACTTGTTTTTAATAACGAACCAGTAGAATTTAAATCATTAAAGTAATGTAAGTTATATAACCAGAGTTTATCTAAACACTCATCATTCCATGATGTTATTTCGTGTCTTACATTGAGGAAAAAAAAACACCTACTCCCTAGATAACCAGGTTTATTTATTTCATATCTTATTAACCTCCCTGAGGTCTCTCTTAGAGAGATTTCATCCTTGCATAATTTAACCCTCTTAAACTTTTTTTTAATCCTACCAACTACCTGAGAAATCTTCAAATACTTCAAAGTATGATAATACAATAAAAATATATTCATAAATACACATTAACTTTAGATAAATAATTTAAGCAATTCTCTTCATAGAGAGAGTTTAAATAAAAGCGCTTCCATATTGAACCATTCAAATAAAATATCTTACATGAGAGGCTATGAAAATAGTAATAATTATCGACATGGTTTTACTTAGTTAACAACTCAATTTCTTTATCCAAAGTTTTACTATTAGAAAACCTAGACGTATTTCTCATAAAAGAAGGAAAGTTGTCCAATAAAACCTTTGTATTAATAACATCCCATTCTTTAGAGTTATCTAATAAGAAAACATTATCAAAATCTGAAAACATTTCTAAATTAACAGTTATATCACTAGTGATTACAGGTATACCAAATGTTGCCATTTCACAAACCATAACACCTTGCGCATCACATCGCGTAGGCATAATAGCTGCCCGATATTTATTCAAAACATCAGGAATATCATCTTGTCTAAGATAAGAATTAATTACAGTTACATTTTCAGGAAGGTCATAATAATTAAAATAGTCACCTTTCCCGTATAAATGAAAAGTATTAGCCGGGTTATTTCTTGCCATCTTCAGTACTAAATCAATTGCATATTTTGACAAGTCAAAACTTCTGATTGTAATAAAATCAGCAACCTTTTCCGTTTTTCCAGAAAAACCTCGCTCAAAAAATACATAGTTCAATGGATTATTGATGATATGAAAGTTAACTTTTAGTTTTTTTAATTGAGATTACGTTTTTTTTCAAACATTGCTCTCATCCAATCACTAACAAAAACAATATCAATATTTTTATTTTTCTCTAAGAAGTTCCTCATCACCTTAAACTTAAATAAGTCATAAGTATTTCTAACCCATCTTTTCCAAAAACTCTCCTTCATAAAATCATATGGCTTGGGATAATCAAAATTTATCCACATTGATTCAGAACCATGCATAAAAAGTATCTTCTGTATATTCAAACAGTATTTACTCAGAAATGGAATATGGTTCCTAATATTAGGGGAATGGCTAACCACCTTAAAATAATATTTTTTATTCAACCGAGATATAGCTTTTGCTCGATTTATTACACTTACCCCCTCAAACACATAGTCTTCTTCATTACCAAAGACTAAAACATCAACATTAATATTATTTTTAATATAATATTTATTTCTTGTATGAGCCCAAGAACAATTATACAGATTATTTTCTGATGGATAACCACTCATTAAAACTAAAATATTCAACTTATCTCCTAATGATTTTCATCCTAAAAATTAATGAAAATAAAGTAAAAATGAAGCCAGTAATGAGAAGAATAATGAAGCCGTTATATACTGCACCTCTAGCCATATAAAAGCCAACGACTGAAAAAACACCAAACAAAATAAATCCAAACCTGAATTTTCGCAAAAGTAAATCAAGACATGTAAATAACATTGCGTATAACAGTGAGAAAAATAGCCACCCTACATATTTTTGATTTAATATACTATCACCAATAGCTGTTACATGTAGAGAACCAGACACTCCCATAACACCCATTTTTTCATTCCAGAGTATATGCGATAATTCTTTAGGTTTTTCAAATGGCAATATTACTGACGGTATAGGTAATAAACTAAGCCGAAGAATAGTTGGAAATGGAGTTTCATCGTCAACTCCTCCCTTTTCAACAAAAAAATACAATGTTTTTACTAGTTCAAATTCACCACGGTCAAATTCAAACTCACCATTAGAGTGACTAATTTTCTCTATAGAACCTATATGTCGAATATCTCTTGCTGCTGAGTATAGCATAAAAAAAACGCCAATTAACAACAAGCCAGTCAAAACAAATCTACAATTTATTTTCTTATGAAGAATATAATATATTATAGCAGGCCCAAATAATGTAACTAAATAGTTTCTTGTCTTCAACACAAAAACAACATAGAGTGTTATAATCAATATCAAGGGTATATATTTTTTTCTATCATATTTTATGATCATCAGCGTCAATGATGAACCTATAAAGAATAAAAACCCCCCAAGCAAATCAATATAACTTGCTTGCTCTCGCCATTCAGACCATGAAGAAATCATCATTGACTTAATACTAAAATTGAATCCATACATAGATATAAGCAGAAAAATAACCAGGCATACTGCAGATATTTTTATTTGTATTGATATATCATCATCCGAATTATTTATATTAATCTGAGATATTCTTTTATTTATAAGATATGTAAAGGCCAGTCTTAAAATTGAATAAGACAATAAAAACAATGTTCCACACAGAGTAACTATTAATATAGTGTCAGTCGAATATTCTTTACCTAATAAAGAATAACCTATATTAGGCAATGTAAAAACCAATAATGTAGCAGAAGAGAATGAAAAAAACGGACTTTTTATTTTATAATCTATATATATAGATATAAAATTTACCAATAATAGTGGAAGCATCAGAGCAAAAATCATCAAAGATTAAATCCTTGTAGTTTATCAATCATATGAACCACATGAGTGCAACTATTACCTGAGCCAACAATCCAACTCCCAATAGTCGCCCTATCAATAAACATAGTACTTTTTTTTCCGCATCAGAATCATTCCTATCAATTGAAATTGATATTTTTGGTTCAATATAGAATGTTAACAATACAGTAGCAAAGGCATTTATTAGACCTGAAAGCTGTCCAATTGATGACCTATGTTCATAGAAGTTCAACGCTGCAAAAAAAGAAAGATAAACACCAATTGCATAAGTCCCAAATACAACACTTGATATTAAAATCAATTTTCTAGCTTCTTTCTCTCCTCTGATATACTTATACATACTATAAACTTCACAGTATGTTTTTTCTCTTTTAATAAACCCAATTAAAATAGATTTGATTAGCGAGCCATTATTGGAATATAAATCTATAACATTAATAAAATAAGAAATTATATACTTCCTACAAAAATAGGATAATAAACAAAGTAATGTAGCTACCAGAAGAGACGCGTGAACCATAAATAAATATTGATATTTTGTTACTTGATAGTCGACAATCAATCCAATCATTGGCATCATTGCAACAAAACCAAATCGCGTCAAAACAAACGTACTCTGTTGTAATGTATAACTTATAACTTTACTTCCCGTGACTATCCCTGCCACCCGACTTAAAAAACTAGAATATTCTAAAAAATGGATCAATCCATATATTATAGGAATAATAATTAATGTATAATAAATCAATTGTTTCATAATAGGGAATGGCACATAATGTGCCAAACCTCCTCTTCTACACCCAAATACCTTTCGTATCAATAACGATGCCGTTATTCACACTCTTACCTTTAAACTCTTTATGATCAACTAATAGCAAATGAATATCAGCATGTTGCATTGCAAAGTTAAGGTCTACCAATTCTATATTATTTAACTTAGGTGGTACAGTATGAATATTTGGTTCAACAGCAATGACTCTACCCGGATGAAATTCAGAAATCGCTTTTGTAACTTGCATAGCGGGGCTTTCACGCAAATCATCAATATCAGCTTTAAACGCTAATCCATAACAAGCGATAGTCACTTCATCAATCTTTTTATTTTTATTCACAAGTAAAAAATCAGCTAAAGCCTGTTTAACTTTACTTATCACCCAGTCAGGCTTACTATCATTAACTATTCGAGCTGTATGGATAATTTTGGCTTCATTAGGTGTTTTAGATACGATGAACCAAGGATCTACAGCAATGCAATGACCTCCAACACCGGGTCCTGGCTGTAGGATATTCACACGGGGATGGCGATTCGAGAGAGATATTAGTTCCCATACATTGATATCTAACTCTGAACAGATCATAGAAAGCTCATTAGCAAATGCTATTTGAACATCGCGAAAACTATTCTCTGTTAATTTAGCCATTTCAGCAGTACGAGTATTAGTAATTACGCAATCACCCTCTACAAAAGTTTTATAGAGCTCTACTGCACGTAAGGAACAACGCTCAGACATACCACCAATAACACGGTCATTTGTTACAAGTTCCTGGACAACCTTACCAGGTAAAACTCGCTCTGGACAATAGGCAATATTGATATCTGATTTATCTCCAGCATCTTGAGGGAAAGAAAGATCTGGACGCAACTCTTTCATCCATATAGCCATTTGCTCTGTTGTACCAACAGGTGATGTTGACTCTAAAATAACAAGATCGCCCTTCTTTAAAATTTGGGAAATCGCTTTAGTAGCCTCTGCTATAAAAGAAAGATCTGGCGCAGGAATTTCATTTTTACTGCAAGGAAGAAATGGCGTTGGAACTGCAATCAAAAATGCATCTGCAGGCTCTGGTTTTATAACAGCTTTCAGATAACCCTCCTCGACAGCTGTTTGAACAACCACATCTAATTCAGGCTCTACAATATGTATTTTACCTTGATTAATTGTCTCGATAGCATGCTTATTGACATCGACACCAATTACTTTTTTCTTTTTTGATGCAAACATCGCTGCAGTCGGCAAGCCTATATAACCAAGGCCAATAACTGAAATAGTCTTAAAAGACATTTTTAACATCCTTCTTCATGTAATAGTTTATTAATAATTCGAGCGCAAGATTTTCCATCACCATAAGGATTATGAGCGAAACTCATTGCATCATATGCTGACTTACTAGTAAGTAATTCATCAATATTACGAGTAATAGAAGATACCTCTGTACCGACTAATCTCACAGTGCCTGCAGCGACTGCCTCTGGACGCTCTGTTGTATCTCGCATAACAAGAATAGGTTTACCAAATGAAGGAGCCTCTTCTTGTATGCCACCAGAGTCTGTTAAAATTATATTTGACCGACTCATTAAATAAACGAATGGGAGATACTGCTGTGGGTCAATAAGATAAATATTATCATATCCAGTAAGAATTCGGCTGACAGGCTCACGTACATTTGGATTTAAATGAACAGGATAGACTATTTGTATGTTAGGGTTTTTTTGTGCTGTTAGAGCTAATGCCTGACAAATATTCTCGAAACCGTCACCGAAATTTTCTCTACGATGGCCTGTTACTAATATCATTTTCTTATCTGATTCAAGAAATGAAAACTTTGAATCTAACTCTTTCTTTAGGTTATTATTTTTTTCTATTTTGTTTTTTATTATTAATAATGCATCAATTACTGTGTTCCCAGTAACTGTTATTGCGGAGCTGGAAACACCCTCATTCAAAAGATTTTTTTTAGATATTTCTGTCGGAGCAAAATGATACTTGGCTAAAGCAGTTGTTAATTTCCTATTACCTTCCTCTGGCCATGGTGAATAAATATTTCCAGTCCGTAAACCTGCCTCGACATGTCCGATTGCTATTTTCTCATAATATGCAGCAAGACTTGCTGCAAATGTTGTTGCTGTATCACCATGGACAAGCATAATATCAGGTTTAAAATCTTGGAGTATAGGTTTTAAATTAAGAACAATTGAAGCTGTAACATCATTAAGAGTCTGGCCAGATTTCATAATATTTAAATCATAATCTGGTGTAATATTAAAAACCTCTAAAACCTGATCAAGCATCTCACGATGTTGTGCTGTAACACAAACTCTTGCATCAAAACGCCCATCAATATTTAATGCATGAACGAGAGGTGCCATCTTAATAGCTTCTGGACGAGTTCCAAAAACAGTCAGTATACGTTTTTTTGTCATTGCACAAACCTTATATCCAACATTAAATTCCATAAAAATGTGATAGGTAGTAAATTTCACTTAAAGTGAAAAAACAATCAATAACATTATCATGTCAATCCATATTATATATTTACCCTCATATAACCAGTTCTTTTAAATGGTATGCATCTATAGTCACACAATACACCAACAAACAATATATTATTTAACGCTAAACAACACAATTAATAGTAAATTAAGCTATATTAATAATCTTTCATTAAATCTAAAACTGAACCACTCAAATAACACAATATTATTATACTTTTATTTTAGATACGCTACCGCCCTTGGCTCTACAGCTACCAATACACTGACCTCTCACCCATCATCCCGCTTACCTGGCTCATACCTGAATCGCGCCACCTAATAATGTTTGTCAGAACATCATGTTAGTGACTGTTTGCTCCCTCATTATCCAGTAGGGTTATCACAACTCCCCACGCGCCAACCTAGCCAAAAGTACAGTGCCAGATTTTTATCCTTCTCGCCTGTGCAGGCAAGATGAAAAGCTAAATATTACTAAATTTTTCCGGGATCGATTGATTTTTGGCCAAAAAGCCTGCTCAATTAATCTTTATATCCCATAATTTTCCTGCTGACTGCTCAACAGGCAATAGATTAATAGCTTAATATATCAGATGAAATATAGAAAAAACTGAATATTTCCTCTTAAATATGCGCTGGTATGAGCGTCCGCAGCCCCTCCTCCTGACACTCATACCGTGAAACAAAAAAGGCAGGCCAATTGGCCTGCCTGCTCATAGCGCGATTACGTATGTGCTTAGCGGTGTAGCGGTACCATAAACTCGGTGGCGACGATCACCACCACCAGGCCGACCAGCACCGGCACCGAGGTACGCTTCACCACCTCGAAAGGCGAGATCTTCGCCATCCCGGAGACCGCCACCACCACGCCGGAGACCGGCGATAAAGGGCACTGTTGCAAATAGTCGGTGGTGATAAACTTATCATCCCCTTTTGCTGATGGAGCTGCACATGAACCCATTCAAAGGCCGGCATTTTCAGCGTGAC
>NZ_MDGW01000038.1:0-11248 GCF_001712525.1 Shigella sp. FC1661 | reverse complement strand
AGCCTGAGCCACTATCGTTTTAATAACCGGGATGAAGCCATCTCAGTAATACGGGAATACATTGAGATTTTCTACAATCGTCAGCGTCGTCACTCTCGTCTGGGGAATATCTCCCCGGCAGCCTTCAGGGAAAAATATCATCAGATGGCTGCTTAAAAAAAGAACAAATGGTAGTGTCCGCTATTGCCAGTACACCTCACCCGTCGCGTGCCCGGCAGGCCAATTTTGTCAGAGACAATCAGATCAACTGCGTTGCTGCGCTCCAGCACACGAATATTCGGATGGTTCTGCGCCTTGCTCACCAGCGTGGATTGTACTTCTCTACCGGTGGCGTCGGCGGCATGAAGAATACGACGGTGACTATGTCCACCTTCACGGGTCAGATGGTAGCTTTCTTCGCCATTCGGTTGAACGTGGGTATCAAACAAAACCCCCTGGTCAATTAACCATTGCACACAGGAACGAGCATTGCTGGCGACAAATTCAACTGCATGGCGATCGCAAATACCAGCCCCGGCAATCAATGTGTCTTCCACATGCGAGTCAATGCTGTCAGTTTCATCAAACACGGCGGCAATACCGCCCTGGGCATAAAATGTTGAACCTTCCGTTACCGGGCCTTTACTTAGAACGATGACCTGATGCTGGTCAGCCAGGCGTAGCGCCAGTGAAAGTCCGGCTGCGCCGCTACCAATAATCAACACGTCACATGAATGTTCAGGGAGAGTATTCATTTTCTTTGTTTAATTTACTAAACACGGTTTGGTCGGTATAGCATCATGTTGTGCGAATAAACACCTGCTATTTTAATATTTGTTACAGTTGCTAAACACGCTGATGCAGGGCGGCGAGAAAAAGAGAAGTTACTGGCTGGTGGAGGATTAGGTGGTGAAATAAAAAGGCCGTTGGGTTACTCTTCAGGCAGTTAAATGGGCATTTCTACACAGATAATGCGATGTTCAGATTCTGTAGACTTATAATGATAGATAATGATCCGTCTACAGCATGACAAACAAAAACAGATGCGTTACGGAACTTTACAAAAACGAGACACTCTAACCCTTTGCTTGCTCAAATTGCAGCTAATGGAGTGGCGTTTCGATAGCGCGTGGAAATTTGGTTTGGGGAGACTTTACCTCGGATGAGCGAGCAGTTAACGGACCAGGTCCTGGTTGAACGGGTCCAGAAGGGAGATCAGAAAGCCTTTAACTTACTGGTAGTGCGCTATCAGCATAAAGTGGCGAGTCTGGTTTCCCGCTATGTGCTGTCGGGTGATGTTCCCGATGTGGTACAAGAAGCTTTTATTAAAGCCTATCGTGCGCTGGATTCGTTCCGGGGAGATAGCGCTTTTTATACATGGCTGTATCGGATTGCTGTAAATACAGCGAAAAATTACCTGGTTGCTCAGGGGCGTCGTCCACCTTCCAGTGATGTGGATGCCATTGAAGCTGAAAACTTCGAAAGTGGCGGCGCGTTGAAAGAAATTTCGAACCCTGAGAACTTAATGTTGTCAGAAGAACTGAGACAGATAGTTTTCCGAACTATTGAGTCCCTCCCGGAAGATTTGCGCATGGCAATAACCTTGCGGGAGCTGGATGGCCTGAGCTATGAAGAGATAGCCGCTATCATGGATTGTCCGGTAGGTACGGTGCGTTCACGTATCTTCCGAGCGAGGGAAGCTATTGATAACAAAGTTCAACCGCTTATCAGGCGTTGACGATAGCGGGATACTGGATAAGGGTATTAGGCATGCAGAAAGAACAACTTTCCGCTTTAATGGATGGCGAAACGCTGGATAGTGAGCTGCTTAACGAACTGGCTCATAACCCAGAAATGCAGAAAACCTGGGAAAGCTATCACTTAATCCGTGACTCAATGCGGGGTGATACTCCCGAGGTGCTCCATTTCGATATCTCTTCACGCGTGATGGCCGCCATTGAAGAAGAGCCAGTACGTCAACCGGCGACATTGATCCCGGAAGCCCAGCCTGCGCCGCATCAATGGCAGAAAATGCCATTCTGGCAGAAAGTACGTCCGTGGGCGGCACAGCTTACCCAAATGGGCGTAGCAGCATGCGTATCGCTTGCAGTTATCGTTGGCGTCCAGCACTATAATGGACAATCTGAAACGTCCCAGCAGCCCGAAACGCCGGTATTTAATACACTGCCGATGATGGGTAAAGCCAGCCCGGTAAGCCTGGGAGTACCTTCTGAAGCGACCGCAAACAATGGTCAACAGCAGCAGGTACAGGAGCAGCGTCGTCGCATTAATGCAATGTTGCAGGATTACGAACTGCAACGCCGACTCCACTCTGAACAGCTTCAGTTTGAGCAGGCGCAAACCCAGCAAGCCGCTGTACAGGTGCCAGGAATTCAAACTTTAGGAACGCAATCGCAGTAATGAAGCAACTTTGGTTTGCCATGTCATTAGTGACAGGTAGCCTGTTATTCTCTGCTAACGCCTCGGCCACTCCCGCGTCCGGGGCGTTATTACAGCAGATGAACCTGGCCAGTCAGTCACTGAATTACGAGCTGTCATTCATCAGCATCAATAAACAGGGTGTTGAGTCTCTGCGTTATCGACATGCACGCCTCGATAACCGTCCTCTTGCACAATTGTTGCAAATGGATGGCCCGCGCCGGGAAGTGGTACAGCGCGGCGATGAAATCAGCTATTTTGAACCGGGACTTGAACCGTTCACGCTTAATGGCGATTACATTGTTGATTCTCTGCCATCGCTCATCTATACCGATTTCAAACGCCTTTCTCCTTACTACGACTTTATCTCCGTCGGGCGCACGCGTATTGCTGATCGTCTTTGCGAAGTCATTCGCGTGGTTGCCCGAGATGGTACACGCTACAGCTACATCGTGTGGATGGACACCGAATCGAAATTACCGATGCGGGTTGATCTCCTTGATCGCGATGGTGAAACGCTGGAACAATTTCGCGTGATTGCTTTTAACGTCAATCAGGATATCAGCAGCAGTATGCAGACGCTGGCGAAGGCAAATTTGCCGCCGTTGCTTTCTGTTCCTGTAGGTGAAAAAGCTAAATTCAGCTGGACGCCAACCTGGTTGCCACAGGGTTTTAGCGAAGTTTCCAGTAGTCGACGTCCGCTACCGACGATGGACAACATGCCTATCGAATCACGTCTCTATTCTGACGGATTATTCAGCTTCTCGGTAAACGTTAACCGCGCTACGCCATCGAGCACCGATCAGATGTTGCGCACCGGACGCAGAACCGTCAGTACAAGCGTACGTGATAACGCCGAAATCACCATTGTCGGTGAACTGCCGCCGCAAACGGCGAAACGCATTGCCGAGAATATTAAGTTCGGGGCAGCGCAATGATCAAAGAGTGGGCTACCGTCGTCTCCTGGCAAAACGGGCAGGCGCTGGTCAGTTGTGATGTTAAAGCTTCATGCAGCAGCTGCGCTTCACGCGCCGGTTGCGGTAGCCGCGTGTTGAATAAACTTGGCCCGCAAACCACGCATACCATTGTCGTACCCTGTGATGAACCGTTAGTGCCGGGGCAAAAAGTGGAATTGGGGATCGCCGAAGGCAGCCTGCTTAGCTCCGCATTACTGGTTTATATGTCGCCGCTGGTGGGATTATTCCTCATCGCTTCGCTATTTCAGCTACTCTTTGCTTCTGACGTCGCAGCATTATGTGGTGCGGTCCTCGGCGGTATTGGCGGGTTCCTGATTGCGCGCGGCTACTCGCGTAAGTTTGCTGCCCGGGCAGAATGGCAACCGATCATCTTAAGCGTGGCATTGCCGCCTGGCCTTGTGCGATTTGAAACATCTTCGGAAGACGCGAGCCAGTGATTTCACTGGCTTTGTTGCATTTTGCATAACAAATGCGAGGACGTTTCCAGATACCACAATCCATACGGTATGAACATTTCCTCGCCTCAATGTTGTAGTGTAGAATGCGGCGTTTCTATTAATACAGACGTTAAGCTCAGAACAGCGACTTCTAAAAGCCTGGTTAACCGGGCATTAAGGCACAATAATCATACTTTATGAAGAATATACGTAACTTTTCGATCATAGCTCACATTGACCACGGTAAATCGACGCTGTCTGACCGTATTATCCAGATCTGCGGTGGCCTGTCTGACCGTGAAATGGAGGCGCAGGTTCTCGATTCCATGGATCTTGAGCGTGAGCGTGGCATTACCATCAAAGCGCAAAGCGTGACGCTGGACTACAAAGCGTCTGACGGCGAAACCTATCAGCTTAACTTTATCGACACCCCGGGCCACGTAGACTTCTCCTATGAAGTTTCCCGTTCGCTGGCTGCCTGTGAAGGTGCATTGCTGGTGGTCGACGCCGGGCAGGGCGTGGAAGCGCAAACCCTGGCAAACTGCTACACCGCCATGGAAATGGATCTCGAAGTGGTGCCAGTACTGAACAAGATTGACCTGCCGGCAGCCGATCCTGAACGCGTGGCGGAAGAAATTGAAGATATCGTCGGCATCGACGCCACTGACGCGGTGCGCTGTTCAGCGAAAACCGGCGTTGGCGTGCAGGACGTTCTCGAACGTCTGGTGCGCGACATTCCGCCGCCGGAAGGCGATCCGGAAGGCCCGTTGCAGGCACTAATTATCGACTCATGGTTCGACAACTACCTGGGCGTTGTTTCACTTATCCGTATTAAAAACGGCACCCTGCGTAAGGGCGACAAAGTGAAAGTCATGAGTACCGGGCAGACCTATAACGCCGACCGTCTGGGCATCTTCACGCCGAAACAGGTTGACCGCACTGAACTGAAATGTGGCGAAGTAGGCTGGCTGGTATGTGCGATTAAAGATATCCACGGCGCTCCAGTCGGCGATACCTTAACGCTGGCGCGTAATCCGGCAGAAAAGGCGCTGCCTGGCTTTAAGAAAGTCAAACCGCAGGTATACGCCGGTCTGTTCCCGGTAAGTTCCGACGACTATGAAGCCTTCCGTGACGCGCTGGGTAAACTCAGCCTGAATGATGCCTCACTGTTCTATGAGCCGGAAAGCTCCAGCGCGCTGGGCTTTGGTTTCCGCTGCGGCTTCCTTGGCCTGCTGCACATGGAGATCATCCAGGAACGTCTGGAACGTGAATACGATCTGGATCTGATCACCACTGCGCCGACCGTAGTGTATGAAGTTGAAACCACGTCAAGGGAAGTTATCTACGTCGACAGCCCATCCAAGCTGCCTGCGGTAAATAACATTTACGAACTGCGCGAGCCGATTGCAGAGTGTCACATGCTGCTGCCGCAGGCATATCTCGGCAACGTTATTACGCTGTGCGTAGAAAAACGCGGCGTGCAGACCAATATGGTTTACCACGGTAATCAGGTGGCGCTGACGTACGAGATCCCGATGGCGGAAGTGGTGCTCGACTTCTTCGATCGCCTGAAATCTACCTCGCGTGGTTATGCGTCTCTGGATTACAACTTCAAACGCTTCCAGGCGTCCGACATGGTACGTGTAGACGTATTAATCAACGGTGAACGTGTTGATGCGTTGGCGCTGATCACCCACCGTGATAATTCGCAAAACCGCGGTCGCGAGTTGGTGGAGAAGATGAAAGATCTGATCCCACGCCAGCAGTTTGATATCGCCATTCAGGCAGCGATTGGTACGCACATTATTGCGCGATCCACCGTGAAACAGCTGCGTAAAAACGTACTGGCTAAATGTTATGGCGGCGATATCAGCCGTAAGAAAAAGCTGCTGCAGAAGCAGAAAGAAGGTAAGAAACGCATGAAGCAGATCGGTAACGTCGAGCTGCCGCAGGAAGCGTTCCTCGCCATTCTGCACGTCGGCAAAGACAACAAATAACCCTTAGGAGTTGGCATGGCGAATATGTTTGCCCTGATTCTGGTGATTGCCACACTGGTGACGGGCATTTTATGGTGCGTGGATAAATTCTTTTTCGTACCTAAACGGCGGGAACGTCAGGCAGCGGCGCAGGCGGCTGCCGGTGACTCACTGGATAAAGCAACCCTGAAAAAGGTTGCGCCGAAGCCTGGCTGGCTGGAAACCGGTGCTTCTGTTTTTCCGGTGCTGGCTATCGTATTGATTGTACGTTCGTTTATTTATGAACCGTTCCAGATCCCGTCAGGTTCGATGATGCCGACTCTGTTAATCGGTGATTTTATTCTGGTAGAGAAGTTTGCTTATGGCATTAAAGATCCTATCTACCAGAAAACGCTGATCGAAACCGGTCATCCGAAACGCGGCGATATCGTGGTCTTTAAATATCCGGAAGATCCAAAGCTTGATTACATCAAGCGCGCGGTGGGTTTACCGGGCGATAAAGTCACTTACGATCCGGTCTCAAAAGAGCTGACGATTCAACCGGGATGCAGTTCCGGCCAGGCGTGTGAAAACGCGCTACCGGTCACCTACTCCAACGTGGAACCGAGCGATTTCGTTCAGACCTTCTCACGCCGTAATGGTGGGGAAGCGACCAGCGGATTCTTTGAAGTGCCGAAAAACGAAACCAAAGAAAATGGAATTCGTCTTTCCGAGCGTAAAGAGACACTGGGTGATGTGACGCACCGAATTCTGACAGTGCCGATTGCGCAGGACCAGGTGGGGATGTATTACCAGCAGCCAGGGCAACAACTGGCAACCTGGATTGTTCCGCCGGGACAATACTTCATGATGGGCGACAACCGCGACAACAGCGCGGACAGCCGTTACTGGGGTTTTGTGCCTGAAGCGAATCTGGTCGGTCGGGCAACGGCTATCTGGATGAGTTTCGATAAGCAAGAAGGCGAATGGCCGACAGGTGTGCGCTTAAGTCGCATTGGCGGCATCCATTAATAGCCCATCTTCGTTCACGTTGTCGCCGTTATGGCGACAACGTGAATTATTTATGAGATAAATCTCCCGTGGCTAACGACATCCCCCGTCGTTGTGTATAGAATATTCCCCCGAAGTTTAAGGTTGGCACCTCCAGGTTGCCACGGCACACGAAACAGCGTTGGTCCCCATATACCGGTAAACTGAAACTGCAGCGAAGCAGTTAGCAGAGCCATGTATATCAGGTCTGTTTCGTGTGCTGAATTGTTGACGCATTTATTTATTGGTATCGCATGAACCCCATCGTAATTAATCGGCTTCAACGGAAGCTGGGCTACACTTTTAATCATCAGGAACTGTTGCAGCAGGCATTAACTCATCGTAGTGCCAGCAGCAAACATAACGAGCGTTTAGAATTTTTAGGCGACTCTATTCTGAGCTACGTTATCGCCAATGCGCTTTATCACCGTTTCCCTCGTGTGGATGAAGGCGATATGAGCCGGATGCGCGCCACGCTGGTCCGTGGCAATACGCTGGCGGAACTGGCGCGCGAATTTGAGTTAGGCGAGTGCTTACGTTTAGGGCCAGGTGAACTTAAAAGCGGTGGATTTCGTCGTGAGTCAATTCTCGCCGATACCGTCGAAGCATTAATTGGTGGCGTATTCCTCGACAGTGATATTCAAACCGTCGAGAAATTAATCCTCAACTGGTATCAAACTCGTTTGGACGAAATTAGCCCAGGCGATAAACAAAAAGATCCGAAAACGCGCTTGCAAGAATATTTGCAGGGTCGCCATCTGCCGCTGCCGACTTATCTGGTAGTCCAGGTACGTGGCGAAGCGCACGATCAGGAATTTACTATCCACTGCCAGGTCAGCGGCCTGAGTGAACCGGTGGTTGGCACAGGTTCAAGCCGTCGTAAGGCTGAGCAGGCTGCCGCCGAACAGGCGTTGAAAAAACTGGAGCTGGAATGAGCATCGATAAAAGTTACTGCGGATTTATTGCCATCGTCGACGTCCGAACGTTGGCAAATCCACATTGTTGAACAAACTGCTGGGGCAGAAGATCTCCATCACCTCCCGCAAAGCGCAAACAACTCGTCACCGCATTGTGGGGATCCATACTGAAGGCGCGTATCAGGCGATCTACGTTGATACCCCTGGCCTGCATATGGAAGAAAAACGCGCTATTAACCGCCTGATGAACAAAGCGGCGAGCAGCTCTATTGGCGACGTTGAGCTGGTGATTTTTGTCGTTGAAGGCACCCGCTGGACGCCGGACGACGAAATGGTGCTCAACAAACTGCGCGATGGCAAAGCGCCGGTGATCCTCGCGGTGAACAAAGTGGATAACGTGCAGGAAAAAGCCGATCTGCTGCCGCACTTACAGTTCCTGGCAAGTCAGATGAACTTCCTCGATATCGTGCCGATCTCTGCTGAAACCGGGCTGAATGTCGACACTATCGCAGCAATCGTGCGTAAGCATCTGCCTGAAGCGACCCATCACTTCCCGGAAGATTACATCACCGATCGCTCACAGCGTTTTATGGCGTCTGAAATCATCCGCGAAAAACTGATGCGTTTCCTCGGCGCTGAACTGCCGTACTCCGTGACCGTGGAGATCGAACGTTTCGTCTCTAACGAACGCGGTGGTTATGACATCAATGGTTTGATTCTCGTTGAGCGTGAAGGGCAGAAGAAGATGGTTATTGGCAACAAAGGGGCCAAGATCAAAACCATCGGGATTGAAGCGCGTAAAGACATGCAGGAAATGTTCGAAGCGCCTGTCCACCTTGAACTGTGGGTAAAAGTGAAATCCGGTTGGGCCGACGACGAACGCGCACTGCGCAGTCTCGGTTACGTTGACGATCTTTAAGAGTCACTCCGATGGAAGGCTGGCAGCGCGCATTTGTCCTGCATAGTCGCCCGTGGAGCGAAACCAGCCTGATGCTGGACGTCTTCACGGAGGAATCGGGTCGCGTGCGTCTGGTTGCCAAAGGCGCACGCTCTAAACGCTCTACTCTGAAAGGTGCATTACAGCCTTTCACCCCTCTCTTGCTACGTTTCGGCGGGCGTGGCGAAGTCAAAACGCTGCGCAGTGCTGAAGCTGTCTCGCTGGCGCTGCCATTAAGCGGTATCACGCTTTACAGCGGTCTGTACATCAACGAACTTCTCTCCCGCGTACTGGAATACGAGACGCGCTTCTCTGAACTCTTTTTCGATTATTTGCACTGCATTCAGTCTCTTGCAGGTGCCACTGGTACGCCAGAACCCGCGCTGCGCCGCTTTGAACTGGCACTGCTCGGGCATCTGGGCTATGGCGTCAATTTTACCTATTGCGCGGGTAGCGGCGAGCCGGTAGATGACACCATGACGTATCGTTATCGCGAAGAAAAAGGGTTTATCGCAAGCGTCGTTATCGACAATAAAACGTTCACCGGAAGGCAGTTAAAAGCGTTAAACGCGCGGGAATTTCCTGACGCAGACACACTACGCGCCGCGAAACGCTTTACCCGCATGGCGCTTAAGCCGTATCTTGGCGGTAAACCATTAAAGAGCAGGGAACTGTTCCGGCAGTTTATGCCTAAGCGAACGGTGAAAACACATTATGAATGATGAGGATTGTCATGGCTGAATTACTGTTAGGCGTCAACATTGACCATATTGCAACGCTGCGTAACGCACGCGGTACTGCTTACCCGGATCCGGTGCAGGCGGCGTTTATTGCCGAGCAGGCGGGAGCGGACGGCATTACCGTGCATTTACGTGAAGATCGCCGCCACATTACTGACCGCGATGTGCGCATCCTGCGGCAGACGCTGGATACCCGAATGAATCTGGAGATGGCAGTGACCGAAGAGATGCTGGCGATCGCCGTTGAGACGAAGCCACATTTTTGCTGCCTGGTACCGGAAAAGCGTCAGGAAGTAACAACAGAAGGCGGCCTGGACGTTGCAGGGCAGCGTGAAAAAATGCGCGATGCCTGCAAACGTCTGACAGATGCCGGGATTCAGGTTTCTCTCTTTATCGACGCCGATGAAGAGCAGATCAAAGCTGCGGCAGAGGTTGGCGCACCGTTTATCGAGATCCACACCGGTTGCTATGCTGATGCCAAAACTGACGCCGAACAGGCGCAAGAGCTGGTGCGTATCGCCAAAGCCGCGACCTTTGCCGCTAGTCTCGGTCTGAAAGTTAACGCCGGACACGGTCTGACCTATCACAACGTGAAAGCCATTGCCGCCATCCCTGAGATGCATGAACTGAATATCGGTCATGCCATTATTGGCCGTGCAGTGATGACCGGACTGAAAGATGCGGTGGCAGAAATGAAGCGTCTGATGCTGGAAGCGCGTGGCTAATGGCAATATTAGGTTTAGGCACGGATATCGTAGAGATCGCTCGCATAGAAGCAGTGATCGCCCGATCCGGTGAGCGCCTGGCACGCCGCGTATTAAGCGATAACGAATGGGCAATCTGGAAAACGCACCACCAGCCGGTGCGTTTTCTGGCGAAGCGTTTTGCTGTGAAAGAAGCCGCAGCAAAAGCGTTTGGCACCGGGATCCGCAATGGTCTGGCGTTTAATCAATTTGAAGTATTCAATGATGAGCTCGGCAAACCACGGCTACGGCTATGGGGTGAGGCATTAAAACTGGCGGAAAAGCTCGGCGTTGTAAATATGCATGTAACGCTGGCAGATGAACGCCACTATGCTTGTGCCACGGTAATTATTGAAAGTTAAAATAATACCGTTCTCTTTAAAAAGTAAAACCCCCGAACTGGTAAGGAACGGGGGTTTTACTTTTTAACTTTAATTTTGTGCAGCATGCACCCTCAACAACAGCGATTATGGATCAGTGTACTTATCTTTTACAAGCAACTTGCAATCTTTAGCATAAAAACTCGAGCCTTTACGAAGAAAGCAATATTGATGGAAAGATTAACGTGACCGCCAATTCGTAAGTACATTAAAATTGGCTTCGTTATTGAAGATTTTGCTGTGCTTTACACCATGCCACAGAATTCCCCCATTGAAACGAGTGGTGTCGTCAAAGCTCTGGTGTGGAGTGCAGCATGCACCCTCAATAACTCGCACGTTCAGTTTTGGGGAGATGTAAGGGCTAATCTGAACGGCTGCATTCCTTGTTTAAGGAAAAACGAATGACTGATTGCCGATACCTGATTAAACGGGTCATCAAAATCATCATTGCTGTTTTACAGCTGATCCTTCTGTTCTTATAACACAAGTAAACGTACTTAAGGTGCGTCCGGTGAACCAATCGGACGCGCCTTTAATAACTATAAATAAGTGTCTTGGCAGATACTATATAAATTAACTTAGTGAATGATTATGCGTAAGCGTGCAGCAAGAACCGTATTGACGGGGATGTGTTATTCAGTCGGCAGTGCTACGCGCCAGGGGAGCAGTTCGCCGACCCGGTTTATCGGCCAGT
>NZ_MDGW01000037.1:0-11257 GCF_001712525.1 Shigella sp. FC1661 | reverse complement strand
GGCAACGAGAGATGAGTTCGGGGTCGAGGTAATCCCCCAGAGAAGTCAGTGGGTTACGCAGAGAATCGTAACGGGATACCAGATCAAGAGCCTGTCCAATGTGCATAAAAAAATCCGGAAACAAGTGAGCGTTTCCGGATTCTTACACAGCCACTGGATCGGTCAACTGATCCTTAACTGATCGGCATTACGACCGAAGTCGCTCTTTTTAGATCACAGTTTCATCTCAACTTATTTGGAGATGTGAGCGATCAGGTCCAGAACTTTGTTGGAGTAACCGGTTTCGTTGTCGTACCAGGATACCAGTTTCACGAAGTTGTCGTTCAGAGCGATACCAGCTTTAGCATCGAACACGGAAGTGCAAACTTCGCCGTTGAAATCGGTAGATACTACGTCATCTTCGGTGTAGCCCAGAACGCCTTTCATTTCGCCTTCAGCAGCGGCTTTAACGGCAGCTTTGATCTGCTCGTAAGTTGCAGCTTTTTCCAGACGAACGGTCAGGTCAACTACGGATACGTTCGGGGTCGGAACGCGGAACGCCATACCAGTCAGTTTGCCATTCAGTTCTGGCAGTACTTTACCTACAGCTTTAGCAGCACCGGTAGAGGACGGGATGATGTTCTGGGAAGCGCCGCGGCCGCCGCGCCAGTCTTTGTGAGACGGGCCATCAACGGTTTTCTGAGTAGCGGTAGTAGCGTGAACGGTGGTCATCAGACCTTCGATGATGCCGAAGTTATCGTTGATAACTTTAGCCAGCGGAGCCAGGCAGTTGGTGGTGCAGGAAGCGTTGGAAACGATGTCCTGGCCAGCATATTTGTCGAAGTTAGCGCCTTTAACGAACATCGGAGTGTTGTCTTTAGACGGACCAGTCATAACCACTTTCTTCGCACCAGCGGTGATGTGTTTACGAGCAGTTTCGTCAGTCAGGAACAGACCAGTTGCTTCAGCGACAACGTCAACACCAACTTCGTCCCATTTCAGGTTAGCCGGATCACGTTCAGCGGTAACACGGATTTTTTTACCGTTAACGATCAGATGACCGTCTTTCACTTCAACGGTACCGTCGAAACGGCCGTGAGTGGAGTCATATTTCAGCATGTATGCCATGTAATCAGCGTCTAACAGGTCGTTGATTGCAACGATCTCGATGTCAGAACGTTTCTGAGCAGCACGGAAAACAATGCGACCGATACGGCCAAAACCGTTGATACCTACTTTGATAGTCATATATTCCACCAGCTATTTGTTAGTGAATAAAAGGTTGCCTGTAAAATTACAAAAACCTTACGCAGCGTCAAGCGGAATCGTGTCAATCATTGCGACAAATCAATCCTGTGCCTAAGCATTACGCGACTGACTCGCCTCACTCTTCCTTTGGGCTTGAAACCACATGGGGTCGGCTCCCCGAATTTTAAAGGGCAATTACGATAAAAATGTGATTTTCATCACGATTTAGGTGCAGCCATTTCGTCGAGATCAAGTTTAGGACAAAATTTTGCCAGTTGGTGTTAATGTTTTGTTAGAATCAGTCACGTAATGTGAGCACGATTAAAGTGAGATGTGAGCAAATGGCTAATAAACCTTCGGCAGAAGAACTGAAAAAAAATTTGTCCGAGATGCAGTTTTACGTGACGCAGAATCATGGGACAGAGCCGCCATTTACGGGGCGTTTACTGCATAACAAGCGTGACGGCGTATATCACTGTTTGATCTGCGATGCCCCGCTGTTTCATTCCGAAACCAAGTATGATTCCGGCTGTGGCTGGCCCAGTTTCTACGAACCGGTGAGTGAAGAATCCATTCGTTATATCAAAGACTTGTCACATGGAATGCAGCGCATAGAAATTCGTTGCGGTAACTGTGATGCCCATCTGGGGCATGTCTTTCCCGACGGGCCGCAACCAACAGGCGAACGTTATTGTGTTAACTCTGCTTCTTTACGCTTCACTGATGGCGAAAACGGCGAAGAAATCAACGGTTGAAAAAACGATTCAGCAACTTATTCCACAGGAGCGGAAAAATTATGAATCTTGATGACATTATCAACAGCATGACGCCTGAGGTATACCAGCGTTTGTCGACCGCCGTTGAACTGGGGAAATGGCCTGATGGCGTTGCGTTGACCGAGGAACAAAAAGAGAATTGCCTGCAACTGGTGATGCTGTGGCAAGCCCGCCATAATACCGAAGCACAGCATATGACAATTGACACAAATGGTCAGATGGTCATGAAGAGCAAACAGCAGTTAAAAGAAGATTTTGGTATCTCAGCAAAGCCTATTGCTATGTTTAAGTGAATGAGTTATCTAGTATTTAAGCCTGTTATTAAGGGAGGGCAAATATACTTGTTCGGACGTCGTGTTTTAGCTGCAAGTAGGTTAAATGCAACACTGACAAGTATTATCTGGCCTACAATGTCATTGAGGAAATGTAGGCCAGAGATGAATTCAACTAATATTACCCCTGTGTCTCTTCCCAGTCTGCCAGCGTATATAGCGTTGCCCCAGCTGCTGACATCTCCATAAACGCGTGTGCACTGTCCTGGGGCTGGATATTCACGCCACGACAACCATCGGTAATCACGTTCACCTTATAACCTAACTGTAACGCGTCCAGCACGGTAAACTTCACGCAATAGTCAGTAGCCAGGCCCATAACGATCAATTCATCGATTTCATGATCGCGTAACCAGTCATCGAGAGAGGTTTTCTGCCGACGGCCGTTATCAAAAAAGGCACTGTAACTGTCAACTAAAGGATTTTCGCCTTTATGGAACACCGCTGCGATCGCTTTTTGGTTCAGTAACGGATGTAATTGTGCGCCTTCACTGTTCTGCACACAGTGATCTGGCCAGAAGGTTTGTGGCAAACCGTCGAGTTGGCCTGGCGTATAAGGCTCTACACCGTGCTGACTGGCAAAACTGCCGTGATTCGCCGGATGCCAGTCCTGGCTGGCGATAACCGCTTCTCCGCGCGACTGGCACCAGTCAATAAGGCGGTTAGCAACCTCCACCGTACTGTCACCTTCCGGTACGGCGAGCGCGCCACCAGCACAGAAATCATTTTGTAAATCGACCAGTAACAGGGCGCGATGGGGCATTGCAGTCTCCTTAATCATCCGGCGTCAGTTCGCCGCGCAGGTTTTGGCTCATGGCCTTGCGAATGGTTTCAGTATCCAGTTCCTGGCTCAGCAGGTAATGCAGTTTGGTTAGCGTGGCTTCTACAGTCATATCTGCACCGCCAATAACGCCGGCATGGGCGAGGGCGTTACCGGTGGCATAACCACCCATATTCACTTTACCGGACATACATTGTGTCAGGTTGACCACCACAATACCGCGATCGCTGGCTTCTTGTAATTCCTGCAGGAAGGCTTTGTTTTGTGGCGCATTACCCACGCCATAGGAGCGCAGAATCAATGCTTTCACCGGTTGGCGCAGAAAATTGCGCACGACATCAGCAGAAATCCCCGGATAAATCGTCACTACGCCAATTGGTTGTGGCGTGATTGGATGAACGATTAATTCCCCTTCACCGTGCGGGGCGGGTGGCGTATTCAAACGACGAATATGGATACCAGCTTCCAGTAACGGAGGAAGGTTTGGAGAGGCAAACGCATCAAAACCATCGGCATGGGCTTTGGTAGTGCGGTTGCCGCGATACAATCGGTTATTGAAAAAGAGCGTTACTTCGTTGATCGGATAATTCGCCGCAACGTACAACGCATTCAGCAGATTAATTTGTCCGTCAGAGCGTAACTCAGCCAGCGGGATTTGTGACCCTGTCACAATGACCGGTTTACCGAGATTCTCGAGCATGAACGACAGCGCAGAGGCGGTATACGCCATCGTGTCGGTACCGTGTAGAATGACAAAACCATCATAGTCGTCATAGTGCGCTTTAATATCTTCAGCAATATGCTGCCAGTCATCCGGCGTCATATCAGAAGAATCCATCAACGGCGTATATTCATGAATGGTGAAATCTGGCATCTCCGGGCGATGGAATTCCGGCATCAGCGCCAGTTGGCGTTGTAGATGACCTGACACCGGAATATAACCCTGCTCGGAACGCTGCATCCCGATGGTCCCGCCCGTGTAGGCGACGTAAATTGATTTCTTTTGCATGATATTGATATGAATGATATCGAAAGAGCAAAAGTATATACGTGAGGCAGGAGGAGCGCACCTGATACTATGCGGATAAGGAAATATGGGGCGAGACAGCGGGAAGAGGATTCGTCGAGGTAAAAAATAATGTGGCCGACGATCTGTCGGCCACTCAGTACAAGACTTAACGCACGTTGGCGCAGGTCAGGCAAAACGCATAACGGTTTTGTGGGTCGTTAAACGCGGCCAGCTTGTCGCTTTCACTTTTAACGGTAGAGGCTACCGAGGCAAGCGGTGCAGGTAACATGGCCTGGAACGCATCTGGCAACATTGCCCGGACAGAACCAGACATGTTGTCCATCACTTTGTCGAAGAAGGTCGGTTCATCAACGTAGTATTCCAGATGCCACTGTTTCACTTTTGCGAGCTCTGCTGCTTTGGCAACCGCATCATCGAAATCCCCGAGACTATCGACCAGCCCGTTAGCTTTTGCATCCTGACCGGTCCAGACGTGGCCCTGGGCGATTTTATCAATTTGCTCCGGCGTCGAATGACGCGCATCAGCAACCAGCGTGATAAAGCGTTTATAGCCATTCTCAATGCTTAATTGCATCATCTGCTGCGCTTCCGGCGGCAGTGCCCTGGTGATAGAAACATCCGCCAGCGGTGAAGTTGAGACACCATCAGTATGAACACCAATCGAATCCAGACTATTTTCTACGGTGGTGATCACGCCGAAGATACCGATAGAACCGGTCAGGGTGCTGGGGTTAGCCACAATGTAATTAGCTGGCGTGGAAATCCAGTAACCACCAGATGCCGCCATGCCGCCCATCGATACAACCACAGGCTTACCCGCTGCCCGGGCTGCTGCCAGTTCAGCGCGAATCACTTCAGACGCGGTAACGCTGCCGCCTGGGCTATTAACACGCAGGACAATCGCTTTCACTTTCGGGTCAAGGCGAGCGTCGCGGATTTGTGCCGCAGTGGTATCACCGCCAACATTCCCCTGAGTTTCCTCGCCATCCATAATTGCGCCATTAGCGAAGACGACACCGATGCTGTCACCGGTATCTGCCGGCGTTTTCAATGCGTAATCGTAATAACTGATGGCGCGATAATTTTTATCAGTCTTACTCCAGCCGAACTCTTTGGTCAGAGCTTTTTCGATTTCGGCACTCGATGCCAGTGCATCGACCAGCTTGTTTTCCAGTGCATATTTCGCGGTATCGCCACCGGTTTTGGTTAAACCCTCAAGCAACCCTTGCGCGCCAGGGAATACCTGCTGAGCAGGGATCTGCCGGTTAGCGGCAACAGTATTCAGATAGTTTTGCCACAGCTCACCAATCCAGCGGCTGTCAGCTTCGCGGGCTGCCGGTGACATATCATCACGAATAAACGGTTCAACGGCAGATTTATACGTACCCACGCGGAACACATGGGTGGAAACTTTCAGCTTATCCAGCAACGATTTGTAGTACAGACCGTTGGTAGCAAAACCGTGCAGATCAACCACGCCTTGCGGTGACAGCCAAATTTTATTGGCGAAACTGGCGAGATAATATTGCCCCTGGCTGTAGTTCTCGCCAACGGCATAAACCGGTTTCCCGCTGTCACGAAACTCTTTCAGGGCTTTGCCGATGTACTGCATAGACGGCTGGTCGCCGCCTGCGAAGTTTTTCAGATCCATCACGATACCGGTGATATTGCGGTCGTCCTTCGCCTGGCGAATGGTGTTGACGATATCAAACAGTGAGTTTTCCTGCAGACGATCGGAACTGGCACCAAGCAGCTGGCGGCTTAATTTACTAAACCGCTGAGAACTGTCGGGTTTATCGACGATCACACCGGAAATGTCCAGCAGCAGTGCGCCACGACTGGCCGTTTCTTTCGAATCACCACCACTGACCTGCATCCAGATCCCCACACCAACCAGTACGAGGAAAATAAAGAACAGGTTAAGTACCATTTCACGGACGAAATTCAGCAGACGCCACGTCCATTTAAAAAATCCGGCAATAAATCGCCAAAGGGTTCGCATGTATTCTCCCAACTTAAGGTCACACCTGTCACAGGCGCAATAGATGTGGTTATCGTAATGACCCAACCGGCACTTGTCAGCAGGAATTGCGGACTGTGCTGTAACAAAATCCACTCTCGTGTTAATTTTGTGAATAAATATCACGACAGGAGTTAATCAAATGGATGCACTCGAACTATTGATCAATCGCCGTAGCGCCTCCCGCCTGGCTGAACCCGCGCCAACGGGTGAACAACTGCAAAACATCCTGCGTGCGGGTATGCGTGCGCCGGACCATAAGTCCATGCAACCGTGGCATTTTTTTGTGATTGAAGGGGAAGGGCGCGAGCGTTTCAGCGCCGTACTGGAACAGGGGGCGATTGCTGCCGGTAGTGATGACAAAGCTATCGACAAAGCCCGTAATGCGCCGTTCCGCGCACCGCTCATCATCACGGTGGTGGCGAAATGCGAAGAAAATCATAAAGTCCCGCGATGGGAACAGGAAATGTCTGCCGGATGCGCGGTCATGGCGATGCAAATGGCAGCCGTTGCCCAGGGATTTGGCGGCATCTGGCGCAGTGGCGCATTAACTGAAAGTCCGGTAGTGCGTGAAGCATTCGGTTGCCGTGAGCAGGATAAAATTGTCGGTTTTCTCTACCTCGGCACGCCGCAGTTGAAAGCATCTACGTCGATTAACGTCCCGGACCCGACGCTGTTTGTAACTTATTTCTGATAATTGTCGCGAAACTGTCTGGATTGTGAGCAAAGGCGCAGGAATTCAGACACTCTCACTTATCACTTCACGGAATGAGGGTTACCATACCCGGATTGCATTGACAGGAGATGTCCATGAGCGAGAACTCGATTCGTTTGACCCAATACAGCCACGGAGCTGGTTGCGGCTGTAAAATTTCCCCAAAAGTGTTGGAAACCATCCTGCACAGTGAGCAGGCGAAGTTTGTTGATCCGAATTTGCTTGTGGGTAATGAGACCCGCGACGATGCGGCGGTGTACGATCTGGGCAATGGCACCAGCGTTATCAGTACCACCGACTTCTTTATGCCGATCGTTGATAATCCTTTCGATTTTGGCCGCATTGCGGCGACTAACGCCATCAGCGATATCTTCGCGATGGGGGGCAAACCGATTATGGCGATTGCGATCCTCGGCTGGCCGATTAACAAACTTTCCCCGGAAATTGCCCGCGAAGTAACCGAAGGTGGACGCTATGCATGCCGTCAGGCGGGTATTGCGCTGGCTGGCGGTCACTCCATCGATGCGCCGGAGCCGATTTTTGGTCTGGCGGTAACGGGGATCGTACCGACCGAGCGGGTGAAGAAAAACAGTACCGCACAAGCCGGATGCAAACTGTTCCTGACGAAACCGCTGGGGATCGGCGTTCTTACCACGGCTGAGAAAAAATCACTGCTGAAACCAGAACATCAGGGACTAGCGACGGAAGTGATGTGCCGGATGAACATCGCAGGCGCGTCCTTTGCCAACATCAAAGGCGTAAAAGCGATGACCGACGTTACGGGCTTTGGTCTGCTGGGCCATTTGAGCGAAATGTGTCAGGGCGCAGGTGTGCAGGCGCGCGTTGACTATGACGCGATCCCAAAATTGCCGGGGGTTGAAGAGTACATTAAGTTGGGCGCAGTGCCTGGCGGCACCGAACGTAACTTTGCCAGCTACGGTCATCTGATGGGTGAAATGCCGCGTGAAGTGCGCGATTTGCTGTGCGATCCGCAAACTTCTGGCGGTTTGCTGCTGGCGGTCATGCCGGAAGCAGAAAATGAGGTCAAAGCTACAGCCGCCGAGTTTGGCATTGAACTGACGGCAATTGGCGAACTGGTGCCAGCGCGCGGCGGTCGTGCCATGGTTGAGATTCGTTAATTCAATGCGGTTGTTTATTGCCGAAAAACCGAGTCTGGCGCGCGCCATTGCTGATGTCCTGCCCAAACCGCACCGGAAAGGCGATGGCTTTATCGAGTGCGGTAATGGTCAGGTGGTGACCTGGTGTATCGGTCACCTGCTTGAGCAGGCGCAGCCAGACGCCTACGACAGCCGCTATGCGCGCTGGAATCTTGCGGATTTGCCGATTGTCCCGGAAAAGTGGCAATTACAGCCCCGACCCTCCGTGACCAAACAACTTAACGTCATCAAACGCTTCCTGCATGAAGCCAGCGAAATCGTTCACGCCGGGGACCCGGATCGTGAAGGGCAACTGCTGGTGGATGAAGTGCTGGACTATCTGCAACTGGCACCGGAAAAGCGCCAGCAGGTGCAGCGTTGCTTGATAAACGACCTGAACCCGCAGGCGGTTGAGCGGGCGATCGACCGTCTTCGGTCCAACAGTGAGTTTGTGCCATTGTGCGTTTCTGCGCTGGCGCGAGCGCGTGCCGACTGGCTGTACGGCATCAATATGACCCGTGCGTATACCATTCTCGGTCGCAATGCCGGTTATCAGGGCGTACTTTCCGTGGGACGCGTGCAGACACCCGTGCTCGGGCTGGTGGTGCGCCGCGATGAAGAGATTGAAAACTTCGTGGCGAAAGACTTCTTTGAAGTCAAAGCACATATCGTGACACCTGCCGATGAGCGGTTTACCGCTATCTGGCAACCGAGCGAAGCGTGTGAACCGTACCAGGATGAAGAAGGGCGCTTGTTACATCGTCCACTGGCGGAGCATGTGGTTAACCGCATTAGTGGTCAACCAGCAATTGTCACCAGCTATAACGATAAACGGGAATCAGAATCCGCGCCGCTGCCTTTTTCGCTTTCGGCGTTGCAGATTGAAGCGGCAAAACGCTTTGGTCTGAGCGCGCAGAACGTGCTTGATATCTGCCAGAAGCTGTACGAAACGCACAAGCTAATCACTTATCCGCGTTCCGATTGTCGCTATTTGCCAGAAGAACATTTTGCCGGACGCCACGCGGTGATGAATGCCATCAGCGTTCATGCACCAGATCTGTTGCCGCAACCAGTGGTAGATCCAGATATACGCAACCGCTGTTGGGATGACAAAAAGGTCGATGCACACCACGCCATCATCCCGACCGCACGGAGTTCTGAGATCAACCTGACGGAGAACGAAGCGAAGGTCTATAACCTGATTGCCCGTCAGTACTTGATGCAGTTCTGCCCGGATGCGGTGTTCCGCAAGTGTGTTATCGAACTGGACATTGCCAAAGGCAAATTTGTCGCTAAAGCGCGTTTTCTTGCTGAAGCAGGCTGGCGCACGCTGTTAGGCAGCAAAGAGCGCGATGAAGAAAACGACGGTACGCCATTGCCTGTGGTGGCGAAAGGCGATGAGTTGCTGTGTGAAAAAGGTGAAGTGGTAGAGCGGCAAACCCAGCCGCCGCGCCATTTTACCGATGCAACACTGCTTTCGGCGATGACCGGGATCGCGCGCTTTGTGCAGGACAAAGATCTGAAAAAGATCCTTCGTGCGACCGATGGTCTGGGGACAGAAGCAACCCGTGCCGGGATTATTGAACTGCTGTTCAAGCGTGGTTTTCTGACCAAAAAAGGGCGCTATATCCACTCTACCGACGCCGGAAAAGCGTTATTCCATTCGCTGCCAGAAATGGCGACGCGACCGGACATGACCGCGCACTGGGAATCGGTGCTGACGCAAATCAGCGAAAAGCAGTGTCGCTATCAGGACTTTATGCAGCCGCTGGTGGGGACGCTATATCAGCTTATTGATCAAGCCAAACGTACGCCGGTGCGGCAGTTTCGCGGCATTGTGGCTCCGGGCAGTGGTGGCAGTGCTGATAAGAAAAAGGCTGCACCGCGTAAACGTAGTGCGAAAAAAAGTCCGCCAGCAGATGAAGTCGGAAGCGGGGCGATAGCGTAAGCGAGTGAATCTTTCGTGCTATTCGAGTCATATTCTGAAATATCCAGCGAATCAAGAAAATTCGTTGGATATTTTTTTGCATGGATAAAATTATCGCCTCTAAAGTATGTAATAACAGGGAATGTGATGAAAAAAGTTTTATTACAAAACCATCCTGGGAGCGAGAAGTATTCTTTTAATGGCTGGGAAATATTTAATAGTAATTTTGAACGGATGATTAAAGAAAATAAGGCCATGCTGCTTTGTAAGTGGGGGTTTTATTTAACATGTGTTGTCGCTGTAATGTTTGTGTTCGCAGCGATAACATCCAACGGTTTGAATGAAAGAGGCCTGATTACCGCGGGATGCTCTTTTCTTTATCTATTAATTATGATGGGGCTTATTGTTCGGGCCGGTTTTAAAGCAAAAAAGAACAACTGCATTATTATCAGGCTAAAGGTATTGAGCCGCTCAGTATCGAGAAGTTACAGGCGCTACAATTGATCGCACCTTATCGATTCTATCATAAGCAATGGTCTGAAACGCTGGAGTTCTGGCCGCGAAAGCCTGAACCTGGCAAAGATACCTTCCAATATCATGTGCTTCCTTTTGACTCGATCGATATCATAAGTAAAAGACGCGAGTCTTTAGAGAATCAATGGGGTATCGAAGATAGCGAAAGTTATTGTGCCTTAATGGAGCATTTTCTTTCTGGCGACCATGGAGCCAATACCTTTAAAGCAAACATGGAGGAAGCCCCAGAGCAGGTTATCGCCTTGTTGAATAAATTTGCTGTTTTTCCCTCAGACTATATCTCTGATTGCGCTAATAATCGCTCCGGTAAATCCTCGGCGAAGCTAATATGGGCGGCGGAATTATCATGGATGATCTCGATATCAAGCACAGCTTTTCAAAACGGGACAATTGAAGAAGAACTGGCCTGGCATTATATAATGCTTGCTTCTCGAAAGGCGCACGAGTTGTTCGAAAGCGAAGAAGATTATCAAAAAAATAGTCTAATGGGATTTCTTTACTGGCATATCGGTAATGACTCCAACTTACTGATAGTGTTTTATGTTCAGATAATGCCCGATGACCTTGTCATGCAGCTCCACCGATTTTGAGAACGACAGTGACTTCCGTCCCAGCCTTGCCAGATGTTGTCTCAGATTCAGATTATGTCGCTCAATGCGCTGAGTGTAACGCTTGCTGATAACGTGCAGCTTTCCCTTCAGGCGTGATTCATACAGCGGCCAGCCATCCGTCATCCATACCACGACCTCAAAGGCCGA
>NZ_MDGW01000036.1:0-11309 GCF_001712525.1 Shigella sp. FC1661 | reverse complement strand
GGTGTAAGTGAACTGTAGTTGCCATGTTTTACGGCAATGAGAGCAGAGATAGCGCTGATGTCCGGCAGTGCTTTTGCCGTTACGCACCACGCCTTCAGTAGCGGAGCAGGAAGGACATCTGATGGAAATGGAAGCCACGCAAGCACCTTAAAATCACCATCATACACTAAATCAGTAAGTTGGCAGCATTACCCTTATCCCGTTAGCACTACCGGAAAATTACCCGCTGCCGGGGATTATAGCGGTATTGCTACCATACATGTCGAACTGGAGTAACAGTCATGAAGCGAACAATACTTGCGTTATGCCTGCTGCCTCTTTCCTTTTCGTCATTCGCGGCAACCACGGATTTAGGGCCGAAAGGAACATTGAAATTCACCCTTAAAATCAGCCAGGGTGCTTGCGAACTGGTGAAAGACAGCGTTGAGGTTGACATGGGCACCGCGGTTCTCAAAAAGCCGGTAAGAATCGGAACGGAAATTAATCCCACTCCTTTTTCCATCGGCCTGAAAAACTGTAGCGAAGTGGTCAGAGCCTACGTGACTATGGACGGTACACCCAATGCAGACGACTCAAATCTTTTTGCGCTGGATGCGGGTGGCGCTACAGGCGTTGGGCTGAAAATCAAAACCGCTGCTGGAGTACAACAGTTCCCGGAAAATACAACGCCGACACCGGTTGAGTTTGCAATTAACGGTGATGGCGCACATCAACTGAACTATATCGCCAGCTACGTGCCTATTCGCGCCGATGCAACTATTGGTCGCGCAGATGCAACGGTCGACTTTACTGTACAGTACGAATAATTTCACATCTTAAGGGCCAGTTAACTGGCCCTTTTTACTGCTTTTTGTAACGCTAAAGTCTCTTTTCAAACTTGCATTTTTGTAAATTTGTGCTTCATGCACACTCTTTCCCCACACTTTTTCGCTTTGCTGTGGTCTACTTATTCGCGCGTGTAGATTTTACTTATCTGACTACCTCCGCACTTTTCCCCTGCCGGGCCTGAAAAGCCGCGAAGCAGGGTGTTATCACCTGTTTGTCCAGGGTTTGTTTGCATGAGATACATCAAATCGATTACACAGCAGAAGCTGAGCTTTTTGCTTGCAATCTATATTGGCCTTTTTATGAATGGCGCGGTTTTTTATCGCCGCTTCGGCAGCTATGCGCACGATTTTACCGTCTGGAAAGGCGTTTCTGCTGTTGTTGAACTGGCCGCCACCGTACTGGTGACCTTCTTCTTACTACGTCTTCTATCGCTGTTTGGCCGCCGCAGCTGGCGTATTCTGGCATCGCTGGTGGTGCTCTTTTCCGCAGGTGCCAGCTATTACATGACCTTCCTTAATGTGGTCATTGGTTATGGCATCATCGCTTCCGTCATGACCACCGATATCGACCTGTCAAAAGAAGTTGTTGGTCTGAACTTTATTCTCTGGTTAATCGCCGTTAGTGCATTGCCTCTTATCCTTATCTGGAATAACCGTTGTCGCTACACCTTGCTCCGACAACTGCGAACCCCAGGGCAGCGTATTCGCAGCCTGGCGGTCGTCGTACTGGCGGGTATTATGGTTTGGGCACCGATTCGTTTGCTGGATATCCAGCAGAAGAAAGTGGAGAGGGCGACCGGCGTTGATTTGCCGAGTTATGGCGGTGTCGTAGCGAACTCTTATCTGCCATCAAACTGGCTTTCTGCGTTGGGGCTGTATGCCTGGGCGCGGGTCGATGAATCTTCCGATAATAATTCATTGCTTAATCCGGCGAAGAAGTTTACATACCAGGCTCCACAAAACGTTGATGATACTTATGTCGTGTTTATCATCGGTGAAACCACGCGTTGGGACCATATGGGTATTTTCGGCTATGAGCGTAATACCACGCCGAAACTGGCCCAGGAGAAAAATCTGGCGGCGTTCCGTGGTTACTCCTGTGATACCGCAACCAAACTCTCACTGCGTTGCATGTTTGTACGTCAGGGGGGCGCGGAAGATAATCCGCAGCGCACATTAAAAGAACAGAACATTTTCGCGGTTCTGAAGCAGTTAGGATTCAGTTCTGACCTCTACGCTATGCAGAGCGAAATGTGGTTCTACAGCAACACGATGGCGGACAACATTGCTTATCGTGAGCAGATTGGTGCGGAGCCACGTAATCGTGGCAAGCCGGTAGATGATATGTTGCTGGTAGACGAAATGCAGCAATCGCTAGGGCGCAACCCGGATGGTAAGCATCTGATCATTCTGCATACCAAAGGTTCGCATTTTAACTACACCCAGCGTTATCCGCGTAGCTTCGCGCAGTGGAAGCCGGAATGTATTGGTGTTGATAGCGGCTGTACCAAAGCGCAGATGATCAACTCCTATGACAACTCGGTGACCTATGTGGATCACTTTATCTCCAGCGTGATTGATCAGGTTCGCGATAAGAAAGCGATTGTGTTCTACGCAGCTGACCACGGTGAGTCAATTAATGAACGCGAGCACCTGCACGGCACGCCGCGTGAATTGGCACCGCCGGAGCAGTTCCGCGTACCGATGATGGTCTGGATGTCAGATAAATATCTGGAAAATCCGGCCAATGCGCAGGCATTTGCGCAGCTGAAAAAAGAAGCCGACATGAAAGTGCCACGCCGTCACGTAGAGCTGTACGATACCATCATGGGTTGTCTTGGCTATACTTCACCGGATGGTGGAATTAACGAAAACAACAACTGGTGTCACATCCCGCAGGCAAAAGAGGCAGCGGCTAACTAAGCGGCCTGCTGACTTTCTCGCCGATCAAAAGGCATTTTGCTATTAAGGGATTGACGAGGGCGTATCTGCGCAGTAAGATGCGCCCCGCATTCGGTGATTGGCGCAGCTTGGTAGCGCACTTCGTTCGGGACGAAGGGGTCGAGGTTCGAATCCTCTATCACCGACCAAATTCGAAAAGCCTGCTCAGCGAGCAGGCTTTTTTGCATTTGAAGCCCATGAGGATGAGAACCTCCGGGGGCTGGGAGGTTCGACTCGACGTAGGCCTGATAAGACGCGCCAGCGTCGCATCAGGCAACGGCACCGCACTTATTGTCGGATGCGGCGCGACCGCCTTATTCGACCAACACACCACACATTTTCCTGCCAACTTTGCGCCCCATATCTCACTATCCATTAACGGATTTGTGACAGAAACCATTGTCTTTTTTTATATTTGCTTAAATCTTTTTTTGCGTTACTTATGGCTGGCGCTGGCATTTTCCGCTGTGCGTTTTAGCGTTCATGGTATTAATCGCTCAGATATCCACCTTTTCCTCAGATTTTTTTCATTAAATTCATAAAACTTAATCACCAAATGTTGCTAAATATTAAGCTGATTGTTCTGGTTATGTTGGAGTAGCACAAATTTCTCTGCTGCAAATAGCTGTTTGAAGTTTTTTTAATCTTTGTTTGTGGATTCTCACCGTTGGTGTAAATCCCGGTTGGCTGTATTGACGTTTTCACATTCTGTTGACAGATTGTAGGTCACGAGGGGCATTTTATGGAGGATCCGCACTGTTACACTGATGTTAATTAGTACGGCATCCCCACCTCATAACGTTGACCCGACCGGGCAAAAAACAAAAAAGGTCAGGCAGCGACAACCCACTGCAAAGGGTTAAAACAACAAACATCACAATTGGAGCAGAATAATGCGTATTTCCTTGAAAAAGTCAGGGATGCTGAAGCTTGGTCTCAGCCTGGTGGCTATGACCGTCGCAGCAAGTGTTCAGGCTAAAACTCTGGTTTATTGCTCAGAAGGATCTCCGGAAGGGTTTAACCCGCAGCTGTTTACCTCCGGCACCACCTATGACGCCTCTTCCGTACCGCTTTATAACCGCCTGGTTGAATTTAAAATCGGCACCACTGAAGTGATACCGGGCCTCGCTGAAAAGTGGGAAGTCAGCTAAGACGGTAAAATCTATACCTTCCATCTGCGTAAAGGTGTGAAGTGGCACGACAATAAAGAATTCAAACCGACGCGTGAACTGAACGCCGATGACGTGGTGTTCTCGTTCGACCGTCAGAAAAACGCGCAAAACCCGTACCATAAAGTCTCTGGCGGCAGCTACGAATACTTCGAAGGCATGGGCTTGCCGGAGCTGATCAGTGAAGTGAAAAAGGTGGACGACAACACAGTTCAGTTCGTACTGACTCGCCCGGAAGCGCCGTTCCTCGCTGATCTGGCAATGGACTTCGCCTCTATTCTGTCAAAAGAATATGCTGATGCGATGATGAAAGCCGGTACACCGGAAAAACTGGACCTCAACCCAATCGGAACCGGTCCGTTCCAGTTACAGCAGTACCAAAAAGATTCCCGTATCCGCTACAAAGCGTTTGATGGCTACTGGGGCACCAAACCGCAGATCGATACGCTGGTCTTCTCTATTACCCCTGATGCTTCCGTGCGTTACGCGAAATTGCAGAAGAATGAATGCCAGGTGATGCCGTACCCGAACCCGGCAGATATCGCTCGCATGAAGCAGGATAAATCCATCAACCTGATGGAAATGCCGGGGCTGAACGTCGGCTACCTCTCGTATAACGTGCAGAAAAAACCGCTGGATGACGTGAAAGTTCGCCAGGCACTGACCTACGCGGTGAACAAAGACGCGATCATCAAAGCGGTTTATCAGGGCGCGGGTGTATCAGCGAAAAACCTGATCCCGCCAACCATGTGGGGCTATAACGACGACGTTCAGGATTACACCTACGATCCTGAAAAAGCGAAAGCCTTGCTGAAAGAAGCGGGTCTGGAAAAAGGTTTCTCCATCGACCTGTGGGCGATGCCGGAACAACGTCCGTATAACCCGAACGCTCGCCGCATGGCGGAGATGATTCAGGCAGACTGGGCGAAAGTGGGCGTGCAGGCCAAAATCGTCACCTACGAATGGGGTGAGTACCTCAAGCGTGCGAAAGATGGCGAACATCAGACGGTAATGATGGGCTGGACTGGCGATAACGGGGACCCGGATAACTTCTTCGCCACCCTGTTCAGCTGCGCCGCCTCTGAACAAGGTTCTAACTACTCAAAATGGTGCTACAAACCGTTTGAAGATCTGATTCAACCGGCGCGTGCTACCGACGACCATAACAAACGCGTTGAACTGTACAAGCAAGCGCAGGTGGTGATGCACGATCAGGCTCCGGCACTGATCATCGCTCACTCCACCGTGTTTGAACCGGTACGCAAAGAAGTCAAAGGCTATGTGGTTGATCCATTAGGCAAACATCACTTCGAAAATGTCTCTATCGAATAATTAAAAGCCATACAAGACTGATGGTAAAGGCAAAACTGCCTGATGTGCTCCGCTTATCAGGCCTACGAAAATTCTGCAATGTATTGAATTTGCACGATTTTGTAGGCCGGATAAGGCGTTAACGCCGCATCCGGCATAAACAAAGCGCACTTTGTCAACAATCTGTATACCCGGTGGCGCTGTGCCTCTGCGTGCAGCGCCATCCGGCAGCAATACTTCATTCTCTGTCCGACAAGGGCGGGAATTGATTTGTGAGCAATACAGACACGCAGTTCCAGGCTGCGGGTCACTATAGAGAATCCGGGTTATGTTGCAGTTTATTCTCCGACGTTTGGGACTCGTCATCCCCACGTTTATCGGTATTACCCTTCTCACATTTGCCTTTGTCCACATGATCCCGGGCGATCCGGTGATGATCATGGCAGGCGAACGTGGGATCTCCCCTGAGCGTCACGCGCAGCTGCTGGCTGAACTCGGCTTAGATAAACCGATGTGGCAGCAGTATCTCCATTACATTTGGGGCGTAATGCACGGCGATCTAGGCATTTCAATGAAAAGCCGAATTCCAGTATGGGAAGAGTTCGTGCCGCGCTTTCAGGCCACGCTGGAACTTGGCGTCTGCGCGATGATTTTGCTACGGCAGTCGGTATTCCGGTTGGTGTGCTGGCTGCGGTTAAACGCGGTTCCATTTTCGATCACACTGCAGTTGGCCTGGCGCTGACCGGCTACTCGATGCCGATCTTCTGGTGGGGCATGATGCTGATCATGCTGGTTTCGGTGCACTGGAACCTGACGCCCGTCTCCGGTCGCGTGAGCGATATGGTGTTCCTCGATGACTCCAATCCGTTAACCGGTTTTATGCTAATCGACACCGCCATCTGGGGTGAAGACGGCAACTTTATCGATGCCGTCGCCCATATGATCTTACCTGCCATTGTGCTGGGTACTATTCCGCTGGCGGTCATTGTGCGTATGACACGCTCCTCGATGCTGGAAGTGCTGGGCGAGGATTACATCCGCACCGCGCGCGCCAAAGGGCTAACCCGCATGCGGTGATTATCGTCCATGCGCTGCGTAACGCGATGCTGCCGGTGGTGACCGTTATCGGCCTGCAGGTGGGAACATTGCTGGCGGGGGCGATTCTGACCGAAACCATCTTCTCGTGGCCCGGTCTGGGACGCTGGTTGATTGACGCACTGCAACGCCGCGACTATCCGGTAGTGCAGGGCGGCGTATTGCTGGTGGCGACGATGATTATCCTCGTCAACTTGCTGGTCGATCTGCTGTACGGCGTGGTGAACCCGCGTATTCGTCATAAGAAGTAAGGGGACATCATGTCACAGGTTACTGAAAATAAAGTGATTAGCGCACCGGTGCCGATGACCCCGTTACAGGAGTTCTGGCACTATTTTAAACGCAACAAAGGCGCGGTCGTCGGGCTGGTTTACGTCGTCATCGTGCTGTTCATCGCGATCTTTGCCAACTGGATTGCACCCTATAACCCGGCGGAACAGTTCCGCGATGCACTGCTCGCCCCGCCAGCCTGGCAGGAAGGCGGCAGCATGGCGCACTTGCTGGGCACCGATGACGTAGGCCGTGATATGCTGTCGCGCCTGATGTACGGTGCGCGCCTGTCGCTGCTGGTTGGCTGTCTGGTAGTTGTGTTATCGCTGATTATGGGCGTTATTCTCGGCCTGATCGCCGGTTACTTTGGCGGCCTGGTCGATAACATCATTATGCGCGTGGTCGATATCATGCTGGCGCTGCCAAGTCTGCTGCTGGCGCTGGTGGCAATTTTCGGCCCGTCGATTGGTAACGCCGCGCTGGCACTGACCTTCGTTGCCTTGCCGCACTATGTGCGCTTAACCCGCGCCGCCGTGCTGGTGGAAGTTAACCGCGATTACGTCACCGCGTCTCGCGTGGCGGGTGCCGGGGCGATGCGTCAGATGTTTATTAACATCTTCCCGAACTGCCTTGCGCCGCTGATTGTTCAGGCGTCGCTCGGTTTCTCTAACGCCATTCTCGATATGGCTGCTCTTGGTTTCCTCGGCATGGGGGCACAGCCGCCAACGCCGGAGTGGGGCACCATGCTCTCCGACGTGTTGCAGTTCGCGCAAAGCGCCTGGTGGGTCGTGACCTTCCCGGGTCTGGCGATCCTGCTGACGGTGCTGGCATTTAACCTGATGGGTGACGGTCTGCGTGACGCGCTCGATCCCAAACTGAAGCAGTAAGAGGTTCGAGATGGTGTTATTAAATGTAGATAAATTATCGGTGCATTTCGGCGACGAAAGCGCACCGTTCCGCGCCGTAGACCGCATCAGCTACAGCGTAAAACAGGGCGAAGTGGTTGGGATTGTGGGTGAGTCCGGCTCCGGTAAGTCGGTCAGTTCCCTGGCGATTATGGGGCTGATTGATTATCCGGGCCGCGTAATGGCGGAAAAACTGGTGTTTAACGGTCAGGATTTGCAGCGTATATCAGAAAAAGAGCGCCGCAACCTGGTGGGTGCCGAAGTGGCGATGATCTTCCAGGACCCGATGACCAGCCTTAACCCGTGCTACACCGTGGGTTTCCAGATCATGGAAGCGATTAAGGTGCATCAGGGCGGCAACAAAAGTACCCGCCGTCAGCGGGCGATTGACCTGCTGAATCAGGTCGGTATTCCCGATCCGGCTTCGCGTCTGGATGTTTACCCGCATCAGCTTTCCGGCGGCATGAGCCAGCGCGTGATGATCGCCATGGCGATTGCCTGTCGACCAAAACTGCTGATTGCCGATGAGCCGACCACCGCGCTGGACGTGACCATTCAGGCGCAAATCATCGAACTACTGCTGGAGCTACAGCAGAAAGAGAACATGGCGCTGGTGTTGATTACCCATGACCTGGCGCTGGTGGCGGAAGCTGCGCATAAAATCATTGTGATGTATGCAGGCCAGGTGGTGGAAACGGGCGATGCGCACGCCATCTTCCATGCGCCGCGTCACCCGTATACTCAGGCATTGCTGCGTGCGCTGCCAGAATTTGCTCAGGACAAAGAACGTCTGGCGTCGTTGCCAGGTGTCGTTCCCGGCAAGTACGACCGCCCGAACGGCTGCCTGCTTAACCCGCGCTGCCCCTATGCCACTGACAGATGTCGCGCTGAAGAACCGGCGCTGAATATGCTCGCTGACGGGCGTCAGTCCAAATGCCATTACCCACTTGATGATGCCGGGAGGCCGACACTATGAGTACGCAAGAGGCCACCCTGCAACAACCGCTGTTGCAGGCTATCGACCTGAAAAAACATTATCCGGTGAAGAAAGGCATGTTCGCGCCGGAACGTCTGGTTAAAGCGCTGGATGGCGTTTCGTTTAACCTTGAACGTGGCAAAACGCTGGCAGTAGTGGGCGAATCTGGCTGCGGTAAATCGACCCTCGGTCGGTTGCTGACGATGATTGAAACGCCCACCGGTGGCGAGCTGTATTACCAGGGGCAGGATCTGCTTAAGCACGATCCGCAGGCGCAGAAGCTGCGTCGGCAGAAAATCCAGATCGTCTTCCAGAACCCTTACGGTTCGCTGAATCCGCGTAAAAAAGTCGGGCAAATTCTTGAAGAGCCGCTGCTGATCAACACCAGCTTAAGCAAAGAACAGCGTCGGGAAAAAGCCCTGTCGATGATGGCGAAAGTCGGCCTGAAAACCGAGCACTATGACCGCTATCCGCATATGTTCTCCGGCGGTCAGCGTCAGCGTATCGCCATCGCCCGTGGTCTGATGCTCGACCCGGATGTGGTGATTGCCGATGAACCGGTTTCCGCGCTGGATGTTTCAGTGCGCGCGCAGGTGCTGAATCTGATGATGGATTTGCAGCAGGAGTTGGGGCTGTCTTATGTCTTTATCTCCCACGACCTGTCGGTGGTGGAGCACATTGCTGATGAAGTGATGGTGATGTACCTGGGCCGCTGCGTGGAGAAGGGAACGAAAGACCAAATCTTCAATAACCCGCGCCATCCGTACACTCAGGCGCTACTTTCCGCGACGCCGCGCCTGAACCCGGACGATCGCCGCGAGCGCATCAAGCTCAGCGGTGAACTACCAAGCCCACTGAATCCACCGCCGGGTTGCGCCTTCAACGCCCGCTGTCGTCGGCGCTTCGGCCCCTGCACCCAGTTGCAGCCGCAGCTAAAAGACTACGGCGGTCAACTGGTAGCTTGTTTTGCTGTTGATCAGGATGAAAATCCGCAGCGTTAACTCACAAAACCGGGGCCATGCGCTCCGGTTTACTCAATCAGCTTCAACAGTGGCGACAAGCATAGCAAAATGCCGTAAAGCAGAATTAGCCAGGCTTTAAATCCGCGAAGTTTTTCCAGTTGTGCGACTTTATAGATCAGGAAAAACGGAATGAGGCACGACACAATGCCATATAACGGGCTTCCCAACTGAAAGAACACCAGCACCGATACACGAAACGAAACCCAAATCGTCAACGTAATGACGATAAAAGCGCAGATCGCCAGAGTCAGCATGCGTGAGTTAATTTTCTTGGTATCAATAATTCGGCTTAACAGATTGAGAATAATGCCTTTAATAGCCTCGTGGAAACCGAGATAAATGCCAAAGAATGCGGTCAGTACGGCAAAGATATTCAGCACCGTAGAGGTGATATGAATGATATGTCCAGGGATCACCTGCGCGGCCAGTGCCAGTGCCGAGATATTTTGTTCAAAGGCAGAAACGGCTTCTTCGTGGCTAATTGAGAAGGTAAACGAAAAGGCAAAAAACAGGATCACCGCGATGAGCGTGATATAACTAATTCGGTGGGTACGCAGCGCGAGCCGGGTTGCCAGTACTTTATCTGCTTCCCGTTTACGATAGGCAATATTCATTGGGTTAAGTACCTGAATAAATACCGCAGAAAAGAAGCAAAATGGAATTGTAAGCAGGACATCGCGGAAAAAGACGGAGGCTTGCGGGAAGGCGGTTATATTGGCGAAATTCCAGTGCGGGATCATCGCAAAACCGAACACGACAATAATCCCTACTTTGACCACCACCATTGGCCCGGAAATCTTAAACAGTAATCGTTCACTACCAGACGCAATCGCTACCAGTACGGCGAAAATAGCGACTTTATAAAGTAGAGATTGTGAAAGATCGGCATCGGTTAAACCGAAGGTTTTCAGGTACGAGGCGCTGTCGAAAACCACGGAGAGAGAGTAGATAAAAATCCCGTGGATAATCATCAAAAAGTAGATAACCCCGAGGAAAATTCCCCAGTTCTTCCCCAGGTAATGACTGATAATATCGGTGTAGTCATTACAGGAATCGCTTTCAGAAAGGGTTTTTAAATAAATGTCCTGCACTACCCAGGTGGCAGGATAAGCAATGATCGCTGCGGTAATAAATACCCAAATTCCCTTCAAGCCAATTTGTACTGGCATCAGCACGGTTCCGGCACCAATCGCCATGCCTATGCATAATAAAACCCAGCCGAAGTCGTAGCGTGTAAACGGCAATTTCTGATTGTGTTTCGATAGTGTGTTGTGCTGCATAAAGTCCTGTCCAGAAAGAAGTCGGCCTCGCAAAAATGAATAAACCCAGTTTCTCTTGCGCAACAGGTGGAGAAGTCGAATACGCAGTATGTAAAAAATGAGGCAACAGATTCACTGGGGAGGTCGCGAGGAGGCGCAATTCTACAAAATTGCGCATTTCACTACCAGTCTGGAGTCAGCCCGGATATGAACTGCAACTATTGCAAATAAAGAAATTGGATTTGCCCCTATATTTCCAGACATCTGTTATCACTTAACCCATTACAAGCCCGCTGCCGCAGATATTCCCGTGGCGAGCGATAACCCAGCGCACTATGCGGATGCCATTCGTTATAATGCTCGAACGCCTCTGCAAGGTTCTTTGCTGCCGTTAACCCGTCTGGTTTGGGCATGATACTGATGTAGTCACGCTTTATCGTTTTCACGAAGCTCTCTGCTATTCCGTTACTCTCCGGACTCCGCACCGCCGTGTTCTTCGGTTCAAGTCCCAACATCCGGGCGAACTGGCGTGTT
>NZ_MDGW01000035.1:0-11467 GCF_001712525.1 Shigella sp. FC1661 | reverse complement strand
CGTGTTGAGGCCAACGCCCATAATGCGTGCACTGGCGCGACATCCGACGCCATTCATGGCCATATCAATGATTTTCTGGTGCGTACCGGGCTGAGAGGCGGTGTAAGTGAACTGTAGTTGCCATGTTTTACGGCAATGAGAGCAGAGATAGCGCTGATGTCCGGCAGTGCTTTTGCCGTTACGCACCACGCCTTCAGTAGCGGAGCAGGAAGGGCATCTGATGGAAATGGAAGCCACGCAAGCACCTTAAAATCACCATCATACACTAAATCAGTAAGTTGGCAGCATTACCCAGCAGGCATATTCTTATCCTTAAAATTAACCATGTTATCGATAAGGCTATATATGACCTTAATTTGCATCTAATATCAAAGGGATTATAACGATATGGCACGAGTTAACCTGTTGACATTCAGGTGTTTTAAAGGTAGCAGCTCATGGTGTGTTATCCAGTAAGATGGAGAAAATTAACGGTCAGTCCGCACGCTATAACCAGATTGTTCAGCTAAGAAAGAAAACCAGAGGTGCTAATCGAAGGGCGAACACAACGGCATGGTTATGTTTATTTATATAGTTAGCTTTATAGCTAAAATTGAAATTATAAAAATAAATAATGAATTAGCAGGAGCATCAACAGTAATATCTTAATCTCTGGTCGATTTATGTAAAACCGACCAGTATTATCGATAAATTATCGTCTGACTTATTTTGCTTCGATAAAGCTTACACCGCAGCCACAATCTTAATTTCAACTTTATACTTCGGGTTCATCAGCCCCGCTTGCACCGTGCAGCGCACCGGCGCATGACCCGCCACAACCCAGGCATCCCACGCTTTATTCATCGCCGCGAAGTCGTTTTTATCAGCCAGGAAAATGGTGGCATCCAGAATGCTCGATTTATTGCTGCCCTGTTTTTCCAGCACGGCGTCAATCTGCGCCAGCGTGTTGGCGGTTTGCTCAAAAGCATCGGCGTCGAGGTTTTCCGGTACACCAGTGTAGTAGAGCGTGTTGTTGTGGATTACTACATCAGACCAGCGGGCTTCAGCATCGATACGAACGATAGTCATCATTTTGTCCTCATTATACTTCCATTTTCGTGCTGCAAAGACTGCCACAATGTGAGGTTGCCGTCACCACTTCAACTGGCGAAAGCGCCCTCATCCTGACATAATCCCTGTTCAAATCAACAGGGGGTAGTGTGACGGACGATTTTGCACCAGACGGTCAGCTGGCGAAAGCGATACCAGGCTTTAAGCCGCGAGAACCACAGCGACAGATGGCGGTAGCCGTCACCCAGGCGATAGAAAAAGGCCAGCCGCTGGTGGTGGAAGCAGGAACCGGTACGGGCAAAACCTACGCTTACCTGGCTCCTGCGCTGCGGGCGAAAAAGAAAGTCATTATCTCGACCGGCTCAAAAGCGTTGCAGGATCAGCTCTACAGCCGCGATTTGCCAACAGTCTCAAAGGCATTGAAATATACGGGCAACGTGGCGCTGCTGAAAGGGCGCTCAAACTACCTCTGCCTCGAACGTCTCGAACAGCAGGCGCTGGCGGGGGGCGATCTGCCGGTACAAATCTTAAGCGATGTGATCCTGCTGCGCTCCTGGTCTAATCAAACAGTCGATGGTGATATCAGCACCTGCGTCAGCGTGGCGGAAGATTCACAGGCGTGGCCGCTGGTTACCAGCACCAACGACAACTGTCTTGGCAGCGACTGCCCGATGTATAAAGATTGCTTTGTGGTCAAAGCACGTAAAAAAGCGATGGACGCCGATGTGGTGGTGGTAAACCATCATCTCTTTCTGGCGGATATGGTGGTTAAAGAGAGTGGATTTGGCGAACTGATCCCGGAAGCGGACGTCATGATCTTCGACGAAGCCCACCAGCTACCGGACATTGCCAGCCAGTATTTTGGTCAGTCACTCTCCAGTCGACAACTGCTCGACCTGGCAAAAGACATCACCATCGCCTACCGCACCGAATTAAAAGACACCCAGCAGTTACAAAAGTGCGCTGATCGTCTTGCCCAGAGTGCGCAGGATTTTCGTCTGCAACTCGGTGAGCCAGGTTATCGAGGTAACCTGCGTGAGCTGTTAGCTAATCCGCAAATTCAGCGGGCATTTTTACTGCTCGATGACACCCTGGAACTTTGTTATGACGTGGCGAAACTGTCACTGGGGCGTTCCGCCTTGCTGGATGCGGCATTTGAGCGCGCTACGTTGTATCGCACACGGCTGAAGCGGCTAAAAGAGATCAATCAGCCGGGCTACAGCTACTGGTACGAATGCACTTCGCGCCATTTTACTCTGGCTCTCACGCCGCTCAGCGTGGCGGATAAATTCAAAGAGTTAATGGCGCAAAAGCCTGGTAGCTGGATCTTCACCTCAGCAACGCTGTCGGTGAACGACGATCTGCATCATTTCACCTCGCGGCTTGGGATAGAACAGGCGGAGTCGTTGCTATTGCCAAGCTCGTTTGATTACAGCCGCCAGGCGTTACTCTGTGTGCCGCGCAATCTGCCGCAAACCAACCAGCCAGGTTCTGCTCGCCAGTTAGCGGCAATGCTGCGACCGATCATCGAAGCTAACAACGGTCGTTGTTTTATGCTTTGTACCTCGCACGCCATGATGCGTGATCTGGCCGAGCAGTTCCGCGCTACCATGACGCTTCCCGTTTTGTTGCAGGGGGAAACCAGCAAAGGGCAACTGTTGCAGCAATTTGTCAGCGCCGGTAACGCGCTTCTTGTGGCAACCAGTAGTTTCTGGGAAGGGGTGGACGTGCGTGGCGATACATTGTCATTGGTGATTATCGACAAGTTGCCGTTTACCTCACCGGATGACCCGCTGTTAAAAGCGCGCATGGAAGATTGCCGTTTGCGCGGTGGCGACCCGTTCGATGAAGTACAACTGCCGGATGCGGTGATTACTCTCAAGCAGGGGGTAGGGCGACTGATTCGCGACGCCGACGATCGCGGGGTTTTGGTGATTTGTGACAATCGGCTGGTGATGCGCCCTTACGGCGCGACGTTTCTCGCCAGTCTGCCGCCCGCGCCGCGCACCCGTGACATTGCCCGTGCGGTTCGTTTCCTTGCGATACCATCCTCCAGGTAATTTGTTACGGAGTATGGTATGATGCGCGCCTTTTTATTGATCTAAGCACGAAGACCCATGCGAATTCTGGCTATCGATACCGCGACAGAGGCCTGCTCTGTCGCCCTGTGGAACGACGGTACTGTCAACGCTCATTTTGAGCTTTGCCCTCGTGAACATACTCAACGAATCTTACCGATGGTGCAGGATATCCTGACCACCAGCGGAACTTCCCTGACTGATATTAACGCTCTGGCTTACGGGCGCGGCCCCGGTAGCTTTACCGGCGTGCGCATTGGTATTGGCATTGCGCAAGGGCTGGCACTTGGCGCAGAGCTGCCGATGATTGGCGTCTCCACGCTAATGACAATGGCGCAAGGGGCGTGGCGCAAAAACGGCGCAACCCGCGTGCTGGCTGCCATTGATGCGCGGATGGGCGAAGTTTACTGGGCCGAATATCAGCGTGATGAAAACGGTATCTGGCGCGGTGAAGAAACCGAAGCCGTACTCAAACCCGAACTCGTTCATGAACGAATGCAACAGCTTTCCGGCGAATGGGTAACGGTAGGGACGGGCTGGCAAGCCTGGCCGGATCTCGGTAAAGAGAGCGGGCTGGTTTTGCGCGACGGAGAAGTTTTACTGCCAGCGACGGAAGATATGCTGCCGATTGCGTGTCAGATATTTGCCGAGGGTAAAACGGTGGCGGTGGAACATGCCGAACCGGTTTATTTACGTAACAACGTCGCATGGAAGAAACTTCCGGGCAAAGAATGAATCTTAAGAGTATGCCCTGAGAAAAAAAGGAGTCGCATCATGGCGGTTCAAAAGAATGTTATCAAAGGCATACTGGCAGGTACGTTTGCGCTAATGCTGAGCGGTTGTGTCACTGTGCCGGACGCCATTAAAGGCAGCAGTCCCACGCCGCAACAAGATTTAGTTCGGGTGATGAGTGCGCCGCAGCTGTACGTTGGTCAGGAGGCACGCTTTGGTGGCAAAGTGGTTGCGGTACAAAACCAGCAAGGGAAAACCCGCCTGGAAATTGCTACCGTACCGCTGGACAGCGGAGCCAGACCGACGCTGGGAGAACCTTCTCGCGGTCGCATTTATGCCGATGTGAACGGTTTTCTGGACCCGGTGGATTTCCGTGGACAACTGGTTACGGTAGTCGGGCCAATCACTGGTGCGGTTGACGGCAAAATCGGCAATACGCCCTATAAATTTATGGTGATGCAAGTAACGGGTTACAAACGTTGGCATTTAACCCAGCAGGTGATTATGCCGCCTCAGCCGATTGATCCATGGTTTTATGGCGGTCGTGGCTGGCCCTATGACTACGGCGGATGGGGCTGGTATAATCCCGGTCCCGCGAGAGTACAAACAGTTGTAACTGAATAATTGCTTGTTTTTAAAGAAAAAGAAACAGCGGCTGGTCCGCTGTTTCTGCATTCTTACGGTAAAGATAAAAATAAATAGTGACGAGCTTCGCAACCTTTTCGTTGGGTAATTATCAAGCTGGTATGATGAGTTAATATTATGTTAACGGCATGTATATCATTTGGGGTTGCGATGACGACGAACACGCATTTTAGAGGTGAAGAATTGAAGAAGGTTTGGCTTAACCGTTATCCCGCGGACGTTCCGACGGAGATCAACCCTGACCGTTATCAATCTCTGGTAGATATGTTTGAGCAGTCGGTCGCGCGCTACGCCGATCAGCCTGCGTTTGTGAATATGGGGGAGGTGATGACCTTCCGCAAGCTGGAAGAACGCAGTCGCGCGTTTGCCGCTTATTTGCAACAAGGGTTGGGGCTGAAGAAAGGCGATCGCGTTGCGTTGATGATGCCTAATTTATTGCAATATCCGGTGGCGCTGTTTGGCATTTTGCGTGCCGGGATGATCGTCGTAAACGTTAACCCGTTGTATACCCCGCGTGAGCTTGAGCATCAGCTTAACGATAGCGGCGCATCGGCGATTGTTATCGTGTCTAACTTTGCTCACACACTGGAAAAAGTGGTTGATAAAACCGCCGTTCAGCACGTAATTCTGACCCGTATGGGCGATCAGCTATCTACGGCAAAAGGCACGGTAGTCAATTTCGTTGTTAAATACATCAAGCGTTTGGTGCCGAAATACCATCTGCCAGATGCCATTTCATTTCGTAGCGCACTGCATAACGGCTACCGGATGCAGTACGTCAAACCCGAACTGGTGCCGGAAGATTTAGCCTTCCTGCAATACACCGGCGGCACCACAGGTGTGGCGAAAGGCGCGATGCTGACTCACCGCAATATGCTGGCGAACCTGGAACAGGTCAACGCCACCTATGGGCCGTTGCTGCATCCAGGTAAAGAACTGGTAGTAACGGCACTGCCGCTGTATCACATTTTTGCCCTGACCATTAACTGCCTGCTGTTTATCGAACTGGGTGGGCAGAACCTGCTTATCACTAACCCGCGTGATATTCCAGGGTTGGTAAAAGAGTTAGCGAAATATCCGTTTACCGCTATCACTGGCGTTAACACCTTGTTCAATGCGTTGCTGAACAATAAAGAGTTCCAGCAGCTGGATTTCTCCAGTCTGCATCTTTCCGCAGGCGGTGGGATGCCAGTGCAGCAAGTGGTGGCAGAGCGTTGGGTGAAACTGACCGGACAGTATCTGCTGGAAGGCTATGGCCTTACCGAGTGTGCGCCGCTGGTCAGCGTTAACCCATATGATATTGATTATCATAGTGGTAGCATCGGTTTGCCGGTGCGTCGACGGAAGCCAAACTGGTGGATGATGATGATAATGAAGTACCACCAGGTCAACCGGGTGAGCTTTGTGTCAAAGGACCGCAGGTGATGCTGGGTTACTGGCAGCGTCCCGATGCTACCGATGAAATCATCAAAAATGGCTGGTTACACACCGGCGACATCGCGGTAATGGATGAAGAAGGATTCCTGCGCATTGTCGATCGTAAAAAAGACATGATTCTGGTTTCCGGTTTTAACGTCTATCCCAACGAGATTGAAGATGTCGTCATGCAGCATCCTGGCGTACAGGAAGTCGCGGCTGTTGGCGTACCTTCCGGCTCCAGTGGTGAAGCGGTGAAAATCTTCGTAGTGAAAAAAGATCCATCGCTTACCGAAGAGTCACTGGTGACTTTTTGCCGCCGTCAGCTCACGGGATACAAAGTACCGAAGCTGGTGGAGTTTCGTGATGAGTTACCGAAATCTAACGTCGGAAAAATTTTGCGACGAGAATTACGTGACGAAGCGCGCGGCAAAGTGGACAATAAAGCCTGAGCGTTAAGTCAGTCGTCAGACGCCGGTTAATCCGGCGTTTTTTTTGACGCCCACTAAAGAGAAAACAATTTGAATTACCAAATGATTACCACGGACGATGCGCTGGCTTCTTTGTGTGAAGCCGTCCGTGCCTTTCCGGCGATAGCCCTGGATACTGAATTTGTTCGTACGCGCACTCATTACCCGCAGCTGGGGTTGATTCAACTTTTCGATGGCGAGCATCTGGCGCTAATTGATCCTCTCGGGATCACCGACTGGTCACCGCTGAAAGCGATCCTGCGCGATCCGTCCATCACAAAATTTCTCCATGCAGGCAGTGAAGATCTGGAAGTGTTCCTCAATGTCTTTGGCGAATTACCACAACCCTTGATTGACACGCAAATCCTTTCTGCCTTCTGCGGACGCCCGATGTCATGGGGTTTCGCTTCCATGGTGGAAGAGTATTCCGGCGTTACGCTGGACAAGAGTGAATCGCGCACCGACTGGCTGGCCAGACCGCTGACCGAACGTCAGTGTGAATACGCAGCGGCGGATGTCTGGTATCTGTTACCGATCACCGCCAAGCTTATGGTAGAAACGGAGGCCTCCGGCTGGCTACCTGCGGCGCTGGATGAATGCCGCCTGATGCAAATGCGTCGTCAGGAAGTCGTTGCGCCGGAAGATGCCTGGCGTGATATCACCAATGCCTGGCAGTTACGCACACGCCAACTGGCCTGTCTGCAACTGTTAGCCGACTGGCGACTGCGCAAGGCGCGAGAGCGTGATCTGGCGGTGAACTTTGTCGTGCGTGAAGAGCATTTGTGGTCGGTCGCGCGTTATATGCCGGGAAGTTTAGGCGAACTGGACAGCTTGGGTTTATCCGGTAGCGAAATCCGCTTTCACGGTAAAACGCTGCTGACGCTGGTGGAAAAAGTGCAGACATTGCCGGAAGAGGCCTTACCGCAGCCGATGCTTAACCTGATGGACATGCCTGGTTATCGTAAAGCGTTTAAAGCGATTAAGTCGCTGATTACTGACGTGAGCGAAACGCATAAGATCAGCGCCGAATTACTGGCATCGCGTCGGCAAATCAACCAACTGCTGAACTGGCACTGGAGACTGAAACCGCAGAACAATTTGCCGGAGCTGATTTCCGGCTGGCGTGGTGAGCTGATGGCGGAAGCATTACACAATTTATTGCAGGAATATCCGCAGTAAAATCTTCCGAAGCCGGACTGGGCGCGCTCAGCGCCACATCCGGCTTTGGCAAACTACAAATCCAACACCAGGCGTTTACCCTTCGCACGCGAACAACAGATCAACATACTTTGCTGGCTGGCACGCTCTTCATCGCTAAAATACTGATCCCGATGGTCAGCTTCACCTTCCAGTATTGCTGTTTCGCAGGTTCCGCATACCCCTTCACGACATAAACATTCCACTTTCGCGGCTTTATTATTTTCAATAACCTGCAAAATAGTCATCTCTTCCGGCACCACAAACTCTTTTCCGGAACAGGCAAGCACCAGGGTAAAGGCATCGCCGGTTTTGTCTTCGATAGCAAATTGCTCAAAGTGCAGCGTATCGGCGGCGATGTCCAGACGCGCAGCTTCACTTCTTACCGCTTCATTTAGCGCCTCGGGACCACAGGTATAAACGTGTGTGCCAGGTTCGATATCCGCCAATAATCGCGCTAATTCCAGTCGTGTTCCGGTTGATGAGTGATGCAAGTGAACTTTCTCAGCCTGCGGATGCTGGACTAGCTCATCACGAAATGCGCAACTTTCTGGATTTCGCGAGCAGTAATGTAGCTGCCAGTCGACGTCGCTGTGTTGCAGCTCTGCCATGTGCGACAGGAAAGGGGTGATACCAATACCGCCCGCGATAAACAGATGCTTTCTGGCTGAGGGAATTAGCGCAAACAGGTTATTAGGCGTTGAAATCGTTAACCGATTGCCCACTTTTACCTGCTGATGCAAAAAGCGGGAACCGCCGCGCGAGTTTTCCTCCAGCCGAACGGCAATCTGATAACAAGAGGTGTCATGCGGCGAACTCAGTAGTGAATACGCATTGCTGTACTGGTTATCACCATCGCTCATCTGCACAATGACGTGACTTCCTCCGGTGAACGCAGGCAGCGGTTTGCCATCGGTTGCCACCAGCGTGAAGCGTTTCACCTGTTCGGTAAGGGGTTCAACCTGGCTCACCTGTACTTCAAACATTTGATAGTCTGACATTGCTGTACTCCATCAAAAATCAGCCCAGCGGCGGAAAATACCGCCGCCGATGTCATTAGTCCTTAAACACCTGCGCCAGCAGATTATGGAAATGGGCGATACCATGTTCGGAAATGCCACTACCGCTACTGTCGGCCATGATGCGCCCCTGACCACGATAGCCACGCGATTTCAGCCCTTTCTGTACGCTTTCAACCAGACGTAAATCTTCCGGACGGAACACATCGCGATACCACTCAATCAGCGATTTTTGCTCGTCGGTTAACTCTTCATTGGTGAAGTAAATATCGTAGTTTTGCAGGGTAGTTTCAGAATCCACCGGGAATTCATAAATGACCGTCATCATCCCTTTGATCGGGGTGACGTTCAGCATCGTGCACGGCCACAGCCAGAAACCGTGGAATGCCGCATCCGTACCCTCTTCAAATTTAAACGACTGTTCGGACGGTTTGGCGAAACCGTATTGCAGCGTCCAGTTACCGTGCATGGTGTGCCAGTAACGATCAACCTGTACGGAGTCGGAGAAACCTGGATGCGCCGGACCACAGTGATAGCACTCGAGATAGTTATCGACAATGTTCTTCCAGTTGGCAGACGTGCGGGTGGTAAAGCGGGCCGCCAGTTTCAGATCGTGGACTTCCGGGCAGGCTTCCAGCACTTTCGCGCCCAGACCGGGTAACTGATCTTCTACGCTGGTGGCGTTGGGGTCCATGTTGATGAAGACGAATCCGGCATATTCTTCCAGACGCACCGGAACCAGTTGCGCTTTGTCGCTATCGAAATTGGCGACGTTTTCGCAGTTACGTGCATGGGCCAGATTGCCATCGAGTTTGAATGCCCATGCGTGATACGGGCAGGTAATCACATTTTTTGCTTTTCCTTCACCGCTCAACAACTGATGACCACGGTGCGGACACACGTTATAGAACGCGCGCAAAACCTTATCACGACCGCGTACCAGCACGATGCTTTCGCCAATGATCTCACGCGTCACATAATCATTGGCATTCGCCAGTTCGCTGCTGTGAGCGACGCAAATCCAGCTTTTGGCGAAGACGTTCTCTTTTTCGTGTTCAAACGCGTTCTGATCGGTATAAAAACGGGCAGGAATGGTCCACGCCTCTTGCGGGTTAGCGCAAAAATTTTCGGGTAGTACAAAGTCAGGGCTCAGATTGCTCATAGGGATACCTTTATCGTTAGGATGATGGCGCTCAGTTGTCGCCTTTGAATACGGTTCCCGCAGGGATCACTGGTGTTTTTTCCAGGGCTTCAACCGGTGTCTGCGGGAGATAATGTTCAACTTGATGAGCCGGAATGTCGGCGTAATCCTGTTTCAGCCAGCGAATAAATCCGCCGACTTTCACCAGTAAAATGACGAGGAAGGGAAGGGCTGTGAGCACGACGGTGGTTTTCATCGTTTCCAGCGAAGCACCGGTAAACAAGATGGAAAGCGGGATCAGAGTGATCACCACGCACCAGAAAAGACGCAGCCCACGGTCAGGATCGTCACCTTCCTGGAGATTACGCGTACTGGTCGCCGCCATGGTGTAGGCCACTGCATCCATATGCGAGGCAAGGAAAATAATCATCACGCCCAGGTATGCGGCGAGGAACAATTTACCGGCTGGCAACGACATCAGAACTTGCTGTACAGCTGTTTCGCCGCCCAGTGTTTCCAGCACCTGTGGGACGTTGATTACGCCATTGATAAACTGATGAATGGCATAGCTTTCCATTACGCCGAAGAAGAACCAGCAACCGACGGTGCTGCCGAGGATCAGTCCCCAGATAACTTCTTTAATCTTACGACCGCGGGAAACGCGGGTGACAAACATTGCTACGCCAGGGGTGTATGAGATCCACCACAGCCAGTAGAAAACGGTCCAGTTGCGGGTAAATGAACCATCGCCAAGCGGATCGGTGAATAAGCTCATTTGCAGGAAGTTTTGCGTGGTCAGGCCGATGGCATTGATGATGCTGTTGGTAATAAATTCGGTTGGGCCGACAATCAGCACCAGTAATGGCAGCAGGAACGCGCCCCAGCCAACCATTTTGCTCAGACGTTGCAAACCGTTGTTGATACCAATCCACGAGCTTAGGCAAAAAATGCCGCCAGAAAGCAGGATCACAAATGCCTGCACGGTGAAGTTGTCGGGTAAACCTGTCAGTGCGGAAAGTCCACGAGTAAAGGTTGCTGCGGTGACAACAAGGGAAATAGTCAGTGCGCCGACAGTGGCGATCAGGAACATCAAATCAACCAGTTTTCCCCATGGGCCTTGCGGGCGAACGCCGGTAATAGCAGCAATAATGCCGGAAAGGCTCAGACCTTTGTTTTTCCGCACATGAAAGTGATAAGCCATGATTAATGAGGCCAGCGTATAAGTTGCCCAGGCGCTGATGCCCCAGTGGAAGAAAGAGTAGGGAACGCTAAATTCGAGTGCCTGTTGTGAACGCGGTGCGATATTTAATCCAGGTGTTTGATAATAATAGGCCCATTCAGCAACCCCCCAATAAAGCGTAGAAGAACCTAAACCGGCACAAATAAACATAAACAGCCAGGAGAGCGTGCTGGGTAATGACTCCAACTTACTGATAGTGTTTTATGTTCAGATAATGCCCGATGACCTTGTCATGCAGCTCCACCGATTTTGAGAACGACAGTGACTTCCGTCCCAGCCTTGCCAGATGTTGTCTCAGATTCAGATTATGTCGCTCAATGCGCTGAGTGTAACGCTTGCTGATAACGTGCAGCTTTCCCTTCAGGCGTGATTCATACAGCGGCCAGCCATCCGTCATCCATACCACGACCTCAAAGGCCGACAGCAGGCTCAGAAGACGCTCCAGTGTGGCCAGAGTGCGTTCACCGAAGACGTGCGCC
>NZ_MDGW01000034.1:0-11566 GCF_001712525.1 Shigella sp. FC1661 | reverse complement strand
GTATGCCTCATACTTACGCCCCTGCCAGGTGACCGGCTCCCCTTTTTCATTCAGCTCATTACAGAAAAAATACCGCTCACCACCCTGCACCGTCAGGTCGATTTCCCAGAGTACCACCCGCGGTGACTGCTCTGACTTAACCGACTCGTTCAGCCTTTCTTCGCGAATATCCTGCATCAGTTCACCACCTGCTTAAACTCCGCGCTGAACTCAACGCGCAACATCCCGACCCGCGCAGACCACCCGGCACAGGTCACCTTTATCTGCCGGTATGCATAAGGCGGTGTCCACAGAAACGCCTTCCAGCCACCGTGCTCTGCCAGGAATTCCTCCAGATGCCGGGCTTCCTCCCGGGTCACGGAAAGCGTCACCCGGTATGTTTTCAGGTCAGCACTCAGCCCTGCCGCCATACGCTGCGAATAGCCGTCACCAAAACGCACTTCACGCACCGATGGCCGCGAGTTCACCTCCATATCCGGTTTCACTTTCCAGCGAAAGGTTTTCATCGCCCGCTCCCCGATAACAGACCGCCATCACGCAACTGCAGCCGGAGCTCATCCTGCGCACCTTTACGGGCCATCTCATACACCGCTTTCATCAGCTGCGGCCCTGCCTGCCCGTTGGGCCGTCGTTCTGAATCACCACGTGATTGTTCTGATTAAAATTAATGCCTTCGGCCCGCCGCATCTGCGCCGGACTTCCGGCACCGCCGACATAACCACCTTCCGCATACCCGCGCATCAGACGATACAGGTTGCCGACACCAATCCGGCTGGTCGCCTCCTTCGTGAAGACAAACTCCCCGCGATGGACAATCCCCGCAGGCTCATATTTGCCGCCCGTCCCCGTAAATCCTCCGGTCGCGAAATGGAAGTTCGCCGCCGCAGCCTGAATGGCCGTCCCCGTGGAAGCGGATGCGCCACCACCGAAAGCACCACCAATGGCGCTGCCGATACGCCCGACAATCCCCACCATCGCCTGCTTCAGAAAAATCTCTGTCAGCATGGAGAGCACGGAACGGGTGAAACCACGCCAGTTCTGTTCGCTGCCGGTCAGCATCGCCGCCATATTCTGTGCAATACCGTCAAAGGTCTGCGTGGCCACACTTTTTACCTGCGAAAAACTGTCCGTCGCACTTTCCGCCCACTCGCCCCAGCCGGACTTCATCCCGGCCATCCAGCTTCCACGAAGCTGCTCCTCCGCAGACCAGGTGTTCTTCAGTGCAGATGTGGCCTTCGCCAGCGCAGCCGGATTATCACCGTACACCTCACGAAGGCGCTGCTCTTCCGACTCCCGCTGCGCCTGACGGTCGGTGAGTCCGCGGGCTTTTGCGCTGATTGCCGCCTGCTTCGCGCTCTGCTGCTGTTCAAACCGCGCCGCCTGCTGTGCCAGCTCATTCAGCCGCTTCTGGTGTTCAATCTTGTCTCCCAGCTCAGCCAGCTGGCGTTTGTACTCCAGCGTCTCTTTCTCATGAGCCAGCAGGGATTTTTCCTGCCAGGATAACTGCCGTTTCGTGGCAGCCTCTTTCAGGACCGCATACTGACTTTCCGCCTTCCATAAATCACGGCGCTGCCGGCTGATTTTCTCATTCGCACCGCTGTGTTTTTCCAGCGTCCTGAGCTCAGCTTCAAGGGCAAGCAGAGCCTCTCTTGCCTGCTCCTCTTCCCTCTCCCCGGCAGAGCGCGTTTTCGGTGATGTATGCTTTTTACCTGTCAGCTCTTCAGCCAGACGGCTGACGGCTTCCTGCTGCCCAAGACCTTTGCTGACGCCTGTTGCACGCGAGCGGTTGATGTACCCCATTTCCCCCTGGCGTATACGCGCATCCCGTTCCGCAATGGATTTTCTCAGCGCCAGTTCATCGCGTTTTGTTTTCTCAATAAATACGCGGTTCTCTTCTGCCAGTTCACCAAACAACGCACCAACGCCGGGCACATTCTTTGTCGTTTCCCAGGCTGACTGAATAAATTCAGCCAGCGCCAGATCCCCCTGCACAAGCAGCAGCTTCACCTGTTCAACGGTTCCGGCCACCACGTCAGTGATCAGACTGAGTGCCCCCAGTGTATGATCACCTATCCATGCCCATGCGTCAGAAGTCCAGGTTTTAACATCGTCCCAGATTTTTTCCACCGGCGTGGCCGCTTTATCAAGTTGCTCCAGACGTGCATTCATGACATCCGCAAACAGGGACATCGCCTCCGTCACCGCAGCCTGTTTACCTTTCGTGCGCTCAAGCTCATCAATATGGCGTAACTGGGAAACGCTCAGGAAGTTATACTGCTGATTCAGGGAGGCCAGCGCCTTCACCGGATCTGCTGCAATCCCTTCAAAGGCTTTTTCCACCTTCCCGGCATCGTCCCCCACCGTCTGCAGCCATCTCTGAGAGGTTTCCCCCATGATCCGTAGCTGCCCGGCGGTATATTTCCCGCTTTCTGCCAGACGGGCCAGATTTTCTGCCGCCTGTCTGATACCACCACCGGCTTCATCGCTGATCACCCCGGCCATTTTCCACAATTCTGCCGTTGTGGTGGCAGCCGCCCCTCCGGTCAGGATCAGTGAACGCAATAAGGCCCGGTCAGCCTGCTCTGCCTGCCAGGCGGCGGCAGCAAGCGCGGCCAGTACGGCAACCCCGCCACCTGCCGCCACACGGACCACCGACATAAATCGTCCCAGCTCACCGGCATTCCGGGCATTTTCAGCCAGTGCATTTGCCGTATCTGACAGCGACTCCTCTGATGATTCAGAGGCATCCCTGATCCCGAGAAGTTCCTCCTTCAGCAGGGTAAGCAGGCTGAGCGGTTCACCGAATGAATCGCTGATCTGCCCCCCCTGCTGCAGCATGATAAGGAAGGGATTCTGACCACCGGCAAGCTGAGTGACAATATCCGTGAACTGTGCGGGCAGTGTGCGCATGGCAGCCTTATACTGTCCGACTGATATCCCGGCTTTTTGTGCAGCCAGCGCCTGTCGGCTCAGCCCCTGTTCAACAGTACTGGCGGTTTTTCTGGCATCCGCCTCCAGACTGGAAAAATGACGGCGTACCCGGGCCATCTGTTCATCAAACCGGGCCGCATCCAGACTCAAATCAATAACCAGATCACCCGCTGGCTGGGACATATCTCACACCTCCGGAAATCCCCGCTGAAGCCATCATTAATGCAACATCATCCTCGCTGACATCCACCACATTCGCAGAAGGTGAAATATCGCGCCCTCCGTCCCCTCCGAACCGGACGCCTCCGGCAACTCCTGTCGCTTTCTGCATCAGCATTTCTTCCTCGTCCGGCATCTCCGTCTGCTCTTCCTCACACGCTGGAGCAAGCAGACTGAAATCCGCCGGATGCATATCCGGATCGCCAAAAAACAGGCTGAGTACGGCGTACATCAGCCCGGAAAAATGAGCGTCCAGTTGGGTATCCTGAAAATAATGCGTGCAGTAAAAACGTCGCCAGTCGGCATATTCGGTGGATGTCATCCCGGCAAGCATGGCGCGCCAGTCGGGTCTCCCCATCTCTCGCGCCAGTTTCAGGACAAGTTACCGGCTCAGTCGCTTCTGCTTTCCCGGTTTGTTCAGGATCGGCATCGTGCCGGTTATCCAGCATACCTGAAAGATAAAGCACCCGGTTCGTTGCCTGATTCAGTGCATCAGCAGGCCATCCCAGCATCACTTCACGGCGGATCTGCTGCATCTCTGTCTCCGGAGAGGCCAGAGTGCCTTTGAGGGAATGGGTATGCCATAGCGACATCGCCACAAGCAGGGATGCCGTTTCCAGATATCGCTGGTTAATGTGCACGACATCATGCTTCGTTGTCTCCTGTTGTTCTGCGTCTGAAACAAACTTTATATAATCAAACCGCTGCAGCGCAGACAATTCGGAAAGCGTGACAGACACACCGTTATATTCAAATTGTTCTGTTTTCAGAAACATGTATTACCTCCGTTTACCCTGCAGCGCCCGCTTCAGTAACGGTGACTTCAGCCACTGCGGCGAACTGACCATTTCCGCTCACCACAAGGATCTGCACCTTACCTGTCGCCACGCCGTTTACCGTAATTGTCATATCTTTCACACTAATGGTGGCTTTCGACGGATCGGCGGAAACCGCTCTGAACGTCTTGTCGGTTGCACTTTCCGGCTCAAAAGAAACCGTCAGGGTGGTTGTTTTCCCTTTTGCCACCGTACCGGATGTCGGCGTCACCTTAATCGCACTGACCGGCGTAATTTTGCTGCGTTCTTCCGCTACAGAAGGTTTACCCACGTTAGTGACTTTCACCGTGCGGGTGATCACTTCTTTCGCCGTCACGGCCTTACCGATACTGCTGACCCAGCCACGAAACACATCCACCGTGCCATTCGGAAAACGGATTTTATAGGCCCGGACATCGCCGCTTTCAAACCAGCCTATAAGCCCTTTCTGGCCTTCCTCTCCCGGTTTCCAGGCCAGCGTAAAGCTGGTATCACCTGCAGATTTCTGCCCCTGCCCGGTCGCGTTCCAGTCCGCGTCTTCATCATCCAGGTAGTTATCATCGTAGGATTCTGCCGTCATCTCGCCCGGCGTCAGATCCTTCACCTTAGCCAGTCGCTGCCAGTCATCGTCTGACAACGGGTTTGCATAAGCATCACCCTTGCCGTTGTAAACCCACAGAGTGGTACCGGCACCTTTTACCGGCTCAAGGGGATTTGGTGTTGCCATATCGTCCTCACATCTCGTATGTAATGGAATAAGTCAGATCTGCAGAACTCCATAACGCCATATCGTCATCACGACGATACTCATAGCCCTGCGTAACCATCGTGGTAATCAGTCCTGCCAGTGCCGGGATCGCAGTCATCGCCGGGTAAATCCGGCTTTCCATCCACTGATCAAGCTCTGAATCCGGTACCTGTGCCGGTAAAAACACCTCAATATGCAGCGTGGCCCGCCAGGTATCTGCATCCAGCTCTTCACCGGTATACTCTGCATCCGTCAGATAAACCGCGATCGCAGGAAAATCCTCTTCGTCAAAAACAACGGGGCGACCATCAAACAGCGTCGCCCCGTGTTCATGCTGCTCGAGTGCATCCAGCACTGCGGCACGAATGTCAGTGTGTTTCATCGTTTTATCGCAATCCTCAGTTGTTGTTTCAGCGCGTATGCCAGTTCTTTAGGCAGGCGTTCACGCCGGATACGGTCAACATTCTCATCAAATGCCTGTTTCAGTGGGGCCGCCATCGGGATTTTCACCACCTGAATGGGAAGGCGATTACGCTTTTTCCTTCCCTTGTCGTCATTGCCCTCCTCATATCTGGCCTGGGGAAGACGTTGCATAACATGCCAGCGCCCATTATTTAATCGCTGGATAAATGCCCGCTGATAACGATGCTGACCGGCTTTGAGTATGCTGTTCGGACGACGTCCCAGCATTCTGATCCCCAACTTAATCACAGGGAGATCACCGCGGTTAACGATAATTCTGGCATTCGGATTTCTGACCGTCGCCCGTTTCAGTCTGGACCGTTCCTTTACCAGTTTCCGTCTCACCCTGGTTTCCCGGGCAACCTGTGACGAAGACTGATTAATCGCCGTTGTGGCCACGCGGTTAATCGTCATTGCTGAAGCCGCCGGAATGGCGTTTTTACGAACCCGGCTCAGATTATCAATCGCCTGATCAAGCCCTTTTATCGCCATAATTTCACCCTGCGTTTATCGTCGCCGGTTAACAGCGGGTGGTTGCCCACGGTTGAGCCAGAGATAACAGCTTCCCCCGTCATCCGGAGAAATACGATCCACCCAGAACATCTCGCCGTTAATGGTCAGCGTGTCACCACGCCGCACGGCACGCACCGTATCCGTCCGCACAAATAATGACGGGCTGCTTCCTTCAATACGGACCCCGCCACCGGCAAAACCCAGCGACTCCGGATCGTCAAAAACCCCCTGAACTTCGCTTCCACGCTGTGCTCCCGAGGTGAACTGCGCACAGAGCCCCATCACTTCAACAATCGTGCTGTCCACCCCGGCAAGGGCAGCATCAAAGGCATTCTGAAAATCACGCATGCTCAGCCGTTCCGTGCTGTATCATGGCTGTCGCCAGTGGTGATGGCACCATAACACGCATGCCCCGGTACGTCAGTTCAACGGGACGGCCTGTCTCCGGGCAATACCCCATCACATGCAGGCATTTCCGCACACGGACCGCTTTAACATCATCCGTAGCATCCGTGTTGTTCAACTGCTCACCATCGTCTGTGTGATTTTGATCAGCCCCGCTCTCATCAGAGTGCATAATGCCCTCCGGGGAAACAGCAAGCTCCTCTTCCCACTCAGACACACGTTGAGCAATATCCGCAGCACTCCCCGACATATCCGCCTCGCGCCCCAGCAGGCCAGCCAGTTGACGAAGACGATTCAGATTTTCTTCTTTTGTTGCCATCTCAGCCTCCTGTGAAAAAAGACACGGGGGCATTTCGCCCCCGCTCACGGATTATTTCACCTGTACCACCACAAACTCATCCGGATCCGGCAGCACCATCAGCGGTGCGGACTGCGTCATGGTGAATTCACGGGCCGGATCGCCCACAGTCAGCCAGTGTTTCGGATAACGGGAAGAGGCCACCACACCTTCGGACAACGCCTGCGCATCCTGAATGGCACCATAGCAACGAATGCCCTCTGCTGCCGTATTCCCCAGGACCAGTGTGCCCTCCGGCAGATAACGTTTTTCGGTACCGTCCTCTGCCACATAAGACGTTTTCGCCACCACAATGGCCAGATCGCCGTAATACCCCTTGAAGGACACCACCGCCCCCAGGTCTTTCACTGCCGTTTCGAGTTGTGAATTTGAGCCGCGACGGGTATCCAGTTTTTCGCGGAACAGCTTAAAGCCATTCAGCAGACGCCAGACCGTACCGTCCATAATGGCGATATTCACAAGGCCGCTGGCCTGATCGCAGTAGAGGTCAATATCATGCGTCGGATCAAACGTATCACGGTCCTGCTCAGACCATTTTTTACCGTCAGCCTGCTCAATGTTATTTCCTTCAGAGCGCCCGAAATCCACCTCGACAGTATCAAACTGATCCCCTTCCATGGTGTATTTGCCATACAGCACGGCATTCACCGCCTGCATTTCTTCCACCTGGACAATGGCGTGCTCTTCCTGTTTGAGGTTATCGGTAATGATACGCAGACGACGGTAGGCCGGGTCGTTCAGCTGAGCCGGATCTTCACCAGGAAGGCGCTCAACCGCCTGCTGGTAATTAAATTCGTGTTTGGGCTTGACGTAGCCCGGACGTAACACGCGGGTTTCACCACCGCGATGGCGAAGCACTTTTCCTTCAACGATCGGGGAGACATAGGCCGCCACCGGCGTTTTTCCGGTAATTTTGTCCAGCATCACCTCTTCGGTGTGGAAATTCACCGTACGGCGGAAAAACAGCTCCAGAAACAGCGCACGGAATTTCACTTTTTGTTCGGTATAACCGAGTAACTGGCGGGTCGTAAACAATCCCATAAATCAGTTCCTTTCATTAAGAAATCAGTCAGGCCAACGCGGTGGCCTGATAACGTGTTACGGCAGCGCCGCGTGACTCAGGGCTGTGCCGGCAAAGGCATTTGCCTTTTTGTGTTCATCCCCACTGTCAGGCCAGCGGATTGCCTCCGTCGCAAAGGTCCCCGACTTGTAATAGGTCAGCACCGTCTCTGTGCCTTCAAGCGGCAGTACCAGTATGCCAACCGCACTACCGGCTTTCTGTCCATCCCAGACCACCAGTTTCCCGGTGGCTTCATCCAGCATCAGGGGCGTCAGAGCCGGTGTTGCCGAGGAAATCCCGCTGCTGCCTGTGGCGGTGTGAGCCGGATCATTACCGGCAAAAATACGTACTTCCGCACGCTGTTCAGTGATGGTTTTCGTCACCATTTTGTTAAAACCTCATATTGATGGTCAGCACTGACTTCATGGCATGGCCATGAGCATTTTCACGTCCGCATCACCGTCTGCTGACGTCTGTGACACGCCACCCCGCACCGCTGCCGGTGAATGATTCGCCATGAAATGTTCAAACAGGGCGGTTGTGGATGCAGAGACCGGTTCGGCCTTACCTGATCCCGCAGCCAGCACAGCCCGGGCGTTCTCCACGGTCATTCCCGGGCAGGCCGCCAGTTTTTCAGCCTGCGCTTCTGCCCCTTTTGCCTCATCCAGGGCCATGATCTGATCACGAAGTGAGGGCCCGGCATCCGCCAGTGGTGCAGCCGCCAGGATCGGGCGGGCTTTTTCCACCGTCATCTCCGGCATCGCCGCCAGCGTTGCCGCCAGTTGTTCACGACCGTTCGCTTCTTCACACGCCATAATGCGATCGGCTTCACTCTGCGCGGATGCCACCGGCTGCTGCGGTGCCGCCGCGGCCAGAATCGCCCGGGCCTGTTCAACGCTCATGCCCTGTTGCCCTGCCAGCATCGTGGCAAGCTGTTCACGTCCTTTCGCTTCCTGGCATGTCAGGATCCCCATCACTCGCTGGTTCTCCTGCACGGCGGCTTCCGTTGCAGTTAATTGCGGCATAGTGCCTCCTCTGACATTACTGTTCAGCGCCGTGGCCATCACACTGATGGCATCCGACGCATTGATTAATTCATCCGCCAGCCCGGCCTCAATGCCGGACTGACCTTCAAAAACAGCGGCCTCTGTTCCCGTGACTGCATCAACAGACAGACCGGTAAACATCGCCACTTTTTCGGCAAACATCCGGCGCGCCGCATCAATCCGCTGCTGCATGTCCTGGCGAACCTCTGCCGGCAACGCTTCAAACTGATTGCCATCCACCTTGTGCGCCCCTGAGTAAATCAGCGTGATATCCACACCGGCCTGCGCCAGATGACCGGCATAGCTGACATGGCTCATCATCACGCCAATGGAACCGATACGGGATGTCTGGGTAACCAGCCGTCGGGAGCAGGCCGACGCCAGCAGCATGGCCGCAGAACAGGCCGTGTCATTACACAGTGCCCAGACCGGCTTCTGCTGCCGGAGGCGGTAAATCATGTCAGCGCAGTCAAACACGCCGGCGGCCTGCCCGCCCGGACTGTCAATGTCCAGCAGTATGCCCCGCACCTGGCTATCTGCCATTGCCTGCTGAAGACAGGTGACAATGCCGTCATAGCCAGTCATTCCGGAAAATGGCCGCATCCCCCCCAGCCGGTGCACCAGCGTGCCGGTCACCGGCAGTACCGCAATACCGTTCACCACCCGGTAAACACGGGCCGGTCGTTTACCTCCGGCCATGTACTCGTCCGTTTCAGCCAGCATCCCGGGAGCATCAAGCTGTACCTGCTGTTGCGGTACCGAAAGACTTGCTGTCCCCATCTCGCGCCCCAGCGCGCAAAAGAAAACCCGCGCATAGGCGGGCTCCAGAAGCAGCGGTTCATTGAATGCTGCTGCAATAATGTGTGAAAGATTACGTCTCACGTGGTGTTGTCTCCTCTTCCGGCCTGCGACTCTCCGCTATCTGCTGCTGATACGCCTGCGCTATCCACACCGGACGTGAGAGTCCGGCTTTTTCCCGCTCTGCAGATTCCCTGACCTGTTGGCAGAAAATGTCCTGATAATCCTCGCCCATCAGCGCCAGCTCTTTCTCATACGTGCTCAGTCCGGCCTCAATGCGCATCACTGATTCCTGAACCTCCTTGAGCCCGTCAATGGCCATTCTTCCGGCTCCAATCCACTCAGCCCGTGACCAGGCTGATCGCGCCTGATAAAAATCAAACCGTGCCCGTGGCGGACGAATAATCCCCCGAAGAAGTGCCTCTTCCAGCCAGCAGGAAAACATCTGCGTGGCCAGCCGGGACGCAATAAATTTTCGCCGCCCCATAAAATAGCGCCACGACTCATTGGCGGATGCGCGGGCACTTGAGTAACTGACCTTCGAGTAATCACGGGACAACTGTTCGTAGGAAACGCCAAGACCGGCGGCGATATACCGCAGCAGCGCCTGTTCAAGCGCCGAAAATCCATTGTCTGAATCCTGCGCGGTCTGAAGTTTCAGATCATCACCGGGGAAAAGGTGCGGAATTTTGACACCGCCCAGCATCACGCTATTCGTGTCATACCAGGTGGAGAACTTATCCAGAATATTAATAAGCGGATTATCCTTCTGCCCCTGCGGCGCACCGGCGATATATTCAAAGGCCTTTTCGGTATCAAGGTCACTTTCAATCGTCGCTGCATACATCGCCTTTATGAAAAGACAGGAAAAAATAAAATTTAAAAACAGTACATTACGAATGCTCAGACCTATCGTTTAAAGGAGTCGCAATACACACTGCAATACACGATTATTTATAAGATGAGCGGCATCCGTCATAAAGCTGGTGGATGCTTTTTCTATGCATATATGCACAGTTTTAGTGGGCGTTAATGTCGATATAGGGATCCCCATATCGAGATTGGATACCAGGCTTTTTTAATCAGGCTGGTGGGCTTTACCTGTTTTGTATGAGTGGTCATCATGACCATGTCATAACAAAAACCCCATATTCGTGGTTTTTCTGTGTCGGGCTATTCTGTCGTTGCTGTGCTGATTTGGCTGGTGGGCTGAATCATCATTACGGCGATGCAGCTATGTAGACGTTCCGGCCTCCTCAAATTGAGGATTGTGGAAGAATCAATGGGTTAGTCTTACTTTCCCGACATCCCCCAATGGGGGGTTTCGAAACAATCAATAGCTTAGGCTTACTTCCCCGATTTCCTGCATTGCAGGTTTTCGAAATAATCAATGGGTTAGGCCATCGTGCAATTTTGCACTTTGCCAGCCAGCGCAATGTCGCGTTATCAGTCCTCAGATGTGAGGGATGTAGCCAGCTTTTCCCCCAGTGGGGGATATCCAGCACCGACGGCTTAACTGTGCGTGCCAGCACAAGGTAGCCTTGAACTACTTACTGCATCCCATCTTACAGGCCGTGCCTTCCTGCTTAACTTTTTGCAATGCAACAAGTCAGCCAGCGCAATTTTGCGTTATCGGGAATATCAGCAAGTTACCGCCGCAATCGTTCCGGCTTCTTCCACTGGTAAGTATTTTTCGCGCTCTCCCTCCGTTGTTGAGAACGGCGACGATATGCCAGCAACTCAAGGACTCTTGTTCGTATGTTGCGCATATCCACGCCGTTAAGCTCAATACCGTCACGGCGCATCACCTCAGCCACTACACGCACATAATTATCTGCGGTCACGCTGTCCGGCTGCGTGGCCTGTTCGTCATGCTGCTTGCTGATTCCACAAGCACGGCGGATTAATCGCAGTATTTCGGATTCAGTCATAGCGTACTACGTTACTTATCTTTATTCGGCTGCAACTTATCCGGTACGTTTCCGGCAGTTTCCATCAGATAATCGGACAGCTGAGGTGTACTGGCAATAGCGGACACTACCATTTGTTCTTTTTTTAAGCAGCCATCTGATGATATTTTTCCCTGAAGGCTGCCGGGGAGATATTCCCCAGACGAGAGTGACGACGCTGACGATTGTAGAAAATCTCAATGTATTCCCGTATTACTGAGATGGCTTCATCCCGGTTATTAAAACGATAGTGGCTCAGGCT
>NZ_MDGW01000044.1:0-38461 GCF_001712525.1 Shigella sp. FC1661 | reverse complement strand
TTTGCCGTTACGCACCACGCCTTCAGTAGCGGAGCAGGAAGGACATCTGATGGAAATGGAAGCCACGCAAGCACCTTAAAATCACCATCATACACTAAATCAGTAAGTTGGCAGCATTACCCGCACAAGCCTTCGGCGCGCTTATTGGCGCAGTCGCTGGCGGTGTTATCGGCCACAACGTCGGTTCTGGCAGCAATTCCGGAACGACGGCAGGGGCAGTTGGCGGCGGAGCTGTAGCCGCGGCAGCGGGTTCTATGGTGAATGATAAAACCTTAGTGGAAGGTGTTTCTTTAACATATAAGGAAGGCACCAAAGTGTATACCTCTACACAGGTGGGTAAAGAGTGCCAGTTTACGACAGGTTTAGCCGTTGTTATTACCACAACGTATAACGAAACGCGTATTCAGCCAAATACTAAATGTCCTGAAAAGAGCTAATAATCAGGAGGAGTCATGAAGAAAGTTTTTCTTTGCGCCATCTTGGCCTCCTTAAGCTATCCGGCTATCGCCTCATCATTGCAGGATCAACTCTCTGCTGTAGCAGAAGCGGAACAGCAAGGTAAAAATGAAGAGCAAAGGCAGCATGACGAATGGGTCGCGGAGCGCAACAGGGAAATCCAGCAAGAGAAGCAACGTCGCGCAAATGCCCAGGTCGCCGCTAACAAAAGAGCGGCAACGGCAGCAGCAAATAAGAAAGCTCGTCAGGATAAACTGGACGCCGAAGCCTCTGCGGACAAAAAACGCGATCAAAGTTATGAAGATGAGCTACGCAGCTTAGAGATTCAGAAACAAAAACTGGCGCTGGCAAAAGAAGAAGCCCGCGTTAAGCGAGAAAACGAATTTATCGATCAGGAACTGAAGCACAAAGCTGCGCAAACCGATTTGGTGCAATCTGAAGCTGACGCCAACAGAAATATGACTGAAGGCGGTCGCGATCTGATGAAAAGCGTGGGCAAAGCAGAAGAGAACAAATCGGACAGCTGGTTTAATTAATCGATGTTAGTAACTTCAAGCCTATGATTCTTGAAGATAAAAAACCCTCTGTAGTAACAGAGGGTTTTGTTCATTCATAGTGCAGGGATTAAAATCATTCCCACTCAATGGTAGCTGGCGGCTTGCCGCTGATGTCATACACCACGCGGGAAATACCGTTCACTTCATTGATAATGCGGTTGGAAACGCGACCGAGGAAATCGTACGGCAGATGCGCCCAGTGTGCGGTCATAAAGTCGATGGTTTCGACAGCACGCAGAGAGACAACCCAGTCATACTTACGACCATCGCCCATTACGCCAACGGAACGTACCGGCAGGAACACAGTGAACGCCTGGCTGACTTTGTTGTACAGGTCCGCTTTACGCAGTTCTTCAATGAAGATGGCGTCAGCACGGCGCAGCAGGTCACAGTACTCTTTCTTCACTTCACCCAGCACACGAACGCCAAGGCCTGGTCCCGGGAACGGGTGACGGTACAGCATGTCGTACGGCAGGCCCAGCTCCAGACCAATCTTACGCACTTCGTCTTTGAACAGCTCTTTCAGCGGTTCAACCAGGCCCATCTTCATCTCTTTCGGCAGGCCGCCCACGTTGTGGTGAGATTTGATGACGTGTGCTTTACCGGTTGCAGAAGCCGCAGATTCGATAACGTCAGGGTAGATGGTGCCCTGCGCCAGCCACTTCACGTCTTCCAGTTTCAGCGCTTCTTCATCGAACACTTCAACGAAAACGCGCCCGATGATTTTACGTTTTGCTTCCGGATCGTTTTCGCCAGCCAGCGCTGACAGGAAGCGATCTTCTGCCGGTACGTGAACAATGTTCAGACCAAAGTGATCGCCAAACATATCCAGAACCTGCTCTGCTTCGTTGAGACGCAGCAGGCCGTTGTCGACGAATACGCAAGTCAGGTTTTTACCGATAGCGCGGTGCAGCAGCATTGCGGTTACGGAGGAATCCACACCACCAGAGAGGCCGAGGATGACTTTATCGTCGCCTACCTGCTCGCGGATGCGAGCTACAGCATCGTCGATAATTTTCGCTGGCGTCCACAGGGCTTCACACTGGCAGATATCACGCACAAAACGCTCCAGCATGTGCATACCCTGGCGGGTGTGAGTCACTTCCGGGTGGAACTGTACGCCATAGAAGCGTTTTTCTTCGTTAGCCATAATGGCAAACGGGCAGCTTTCGGTGCTGGCTACGGTGACGAAGTCGGACGGGATAGCGGTAACTTTATCGCCGTGGCTCATCCAGACATCGAGCAGCGGTTTACCGTCTGCGGTCAGCGCATCTTCGATACCGCGAACCAGTGCGCTGTCGTTTACGACTTCAACCTGCGCGTAGCCAAATTCACGTTCGTTAGAGGCTTCAACGTGACCGCCCAACTGCATTGCCATGGTCTGCATGCCATAGCAAACGCCGAATACCGGTACGCCTGCTTCAAAGACATACTGCGGCGCACGCGGACTGTTTTCTTCAGTAGTACTTTCCGGGCCGCCGGAAAGAATAATGCCGCTTGGATTGAAGTCACGAATTTGTGCTTCTGTCACATCCCACGCCCACAGTTCGCAGTAAACACCCAGCTCACGCACGCGGCGCGCAACCAGTTGAGTGTACTGAGAACCGAAGTCCAGAATGAGGATGCGATGCTTATGAATGTTTTCCGTCATTGACGCTTATTCCGAGGCAAGTGAAACAGATAATATAAATCGCCCGACATGAAGTCGGGCGAAGAGAATCAGGAGCCCAGACGGTAGTTCGGGGACTCTTTAGTAATGGTCACGTCGTGAACGTGGCTTTCCTGAATGCCCGCACCGCTGATACGTACAAACTCCGCTTTAGTACGCAGTTCGTCGATAGTACCACAGCCGGTCAGGCCCATACAGGAGCGCAGGCCGCCCATCTGCTGGTGAATGATCTCTTTCAGGCGACCTTTATAGGCTACGCGACCTTCGATACCTTCCGGCACCAGTTTGTCGGCAGCGTTGTCACTCTGGAAGTAACGGTCAGAAGAACCTTTGGACATCGCACCCAGAGAGCCCATACCACGGTAAGATTTGTAAGAACGGCCCTGGTAGAGTTCAATTTCACCCGGAGATTCTTCAGTACCCGCCAGCATGGAACCCACCATTACCGCGCTTGCGCCAGCGGCGATAGCTTTGGCGATGTCGCCGGAGAAGCGAATACCACCATCTGCGATAACCGGAATACCTGTGCCTTCCAGCGCTTCAACTGCGTCAGCAACGGCAGTGATCTGCGGAACACCTACGCCAGTAACGATACGAGTCGTACAGATAGAACCAGGGCCGATACCGACTTTAACCGCGCTGCAACCAGCTTCTGCCAAAGCGCGTGCACCTGCAGCTGTTGCCACGTTGCCGCCGATGATTTGCAGATCCGGATATTTAGCACGGGTTTCACGGATACGCTGCAAAACGCCTTCTGAGTGGCCGTGGGAGGAGTCGATCAGCAGAACGTCAACGCCAGCGGCAACCAGCGCGTCAACACGCTCTTCGTTACCCGCACCTGCGCCAACTGCAGCACCAACACGCAGACGGCCTTGCTCGTCTTTACAGGCGTTCGGTTTACGTTCCGCTTTCTGGAAGTCTTTCACGGTGATCATGCCGATCAGGTGGAATTCGTCATCAACCACCAGCGCTTTTTCAACGCGTTTTTCGTGCATTTTTGCCAGCACCACTTCACGGGCTTCACCTTCACGCACGGTGACCAGACGCTCTTTCGGCGTCATGTAAACGCTAACCGGCTGGTTCAGGTCGGTAACAAAACGCACGTCACGACCGGTGATAATACCCACCAGTTCGTTTTCTTCGGTAACAACCGGATAGCCCGCAAAACCGTTACGCTCGGTCAGTTCTTTCACTTCGCGCAGCGTCGTGGTTGGCAGAACAGTCTGCGGATCAGTCACCACACCAGATTCGTGTTTTTTCACACGGCGAACTTCTTCTGCCTGGCGTTCAATGGACATGTTTTTGTGGATAAAGCCGATACCGCCTTCCTGAGCCAGAGCAATAGCCAGGCGCGCTTCCGTTACGGTATCCATTGCTGCGGAAAGCATAGGGATATTCAGACGAATAGTTTTCGTCAGCTGGGTGCTGAGGTCAGCAGTATTCGGCAGAACGGTAGAATGAGCAGGAACGAGGAGAACGTCGTCAAACGTCAGAGCTTCTTTAGCGATACGTAGCATGGGCAATATCTCGACCAGAGTGGTTAATAAATATTGCCGCGGCATTATACAGAGCGTAACCGATTGCATCTACCCCTTTTTGCAAAAAATGCTTGCTATCCCCGAAGGGCGGGTTACTATCGACTGAATAACCTGCTGATTTAGAATTTGATCTCGCTCACATGTTACCTTCTCAATCCCCTGCAATTTTTACCGTTAGTCGCCTGAATCAAACGGTTCGTCTGCTGCTTGAGCATGAGATGGGACAGGTTTGGATCAGCGGCGAAATCTCTAATTTCACACAACCGGCTTCCGGTCACTGGTACTTTACACTCAAAGACGACACCGCCCAGGTACGCTGCGCGATGTTCCGCAACAGCAACCGCCGGGTGACCTTCCGTCCACAGCATGGACAACAAGTTTTAGTTCGCGCCAATATTACGCTCTACGAGCCGCGCGGTGACTACCAGATAATCGTTGAGAGTATGCAGCCGGCCGGTGAAGGGCTGCTGCAACAGAAGTACGAACAGCTCAAAGCGAAGTTGCAGGCTGAAGGTTTGTTCGATCAGCAATACAAAAAACCACTTCCCTCCCCTGCGCATTGCGTTGGTGTGATCACCTCAAAAACCGGTGCTGCGCTACATGATATTTTGCATGTGTTAAAACGTCGCGATCCTTCTCTACCGGTGATCATCTACCCCACCGCCGTTCAGGGCGATGACGCACCGGGGCAAATTGTTCGCGCCATTGAACTGGCGAATCAGCGCAATGAGTGCGACGTGTTGATCGTTGGGCGCGGCGGCGGTTCGCTGGAAGATTTATGGAGTTTTAACGACGAACGCGTAGCGCGGGCGATTTTTGCCAGCCGCATTCCGGTCGTCAGCGCCGTCGGGCATGAGACGGATGTGACCATTGCCGATTTTGTTGCCGATCTGCGTGCGCCAACGCCGTCTGCCGCCGCTGAAGTAGTGAGCCGTAATCAGCAAGAGTTACTGCGCCAGGTGCAATCGACCCGTCAACGGCTGGAGATGGCGATGGATTATTATCTCGCCAACCGCACGCGTCGCTTTACGCAGATCCATCACCGATTACAGCAACAGCATCCGCAGCTCCGGCTGGCACGCCAGCAAACCATGCTTGAGCGCCTGCAAAAGCGGATGAGCTTTGCGCTGGAAAATCAACTTAAGCGTACCGGGCAACAGCAGCAGCGGTTAACACAGCGGCTGAATCAGCAAAATCCACAGCCGAAGATTCATCGCGCGCAAACGCGCATTCAGCAACTGGAATATCGTTTAGCAGAAACCCTGCGCGTACAGCTTAGCGCCACGCGTGAACGTTTCGGTAATGCAGTAACGCACCTCGAAGCCGTAAGCCCACTGTCAACGCTGGCGCGTGGATACAGCGTTACTACTGCTACTGACGGCAATGTACTGAAAAAAGTGAAGCAAGTTAAAGCGGGTGAAATGCTAACCACACGTCTGGAAGACGGCTGGATAGAAAGTGAAGTTAAAAACATCCAGCCAGTAAAAAAATCGCGTAAAAAGGTGCATTAAGCCAGCACGAATTCAACGCGTTTTTTCGATATCAAGCCATGCCCGTGCTGACAGAAGTAATCTACTGCACCGCAGGCTTTTAACACCTGCAACGGTTGATGGCAGTCTGGACAAAGAGCTTTCATTTCAATAATTTCCCCGCAGGATGGGCAACGCGCATGGCCGTTATCCTGATCAAGCACATGCTGACATTGTGGACAATGCAGTTCCATATGAATTCCTCCGGTAGCCATCCCTCTACATTCATAGAGGGAATGGCAGATAAAATACTTACGGATAATTATTTATTTTTCTTGATGTGCTTCATCAGACGCTTACGTTTACGCATCTGGGTTGGCGTCAGGGTGTTACGCTTGTTCGCATACGGGTTTTCCCCTTCTTTGAACTGAATACGAATCGGCGATCCCATTACGTCCAGCGATTTGCGGAAGTAGTTCATCAAGTAGCGCTTGTAGGAATCAGGCAGGTCTTTCACCTGATTACCGTGAATCACCACAATCGGCGGGTTATAACCACCAGCGTGGGCATATTTCAGCTTCACACGACGACCGCGTACCAGCGGCGGTTGGTGATCTTCAACAGCCATCGTCATGATGCGCGTCAGCATAGAGGTCCCCACACGACGGGTGGAGCTGTCATACGCTTCACGTACTGATTCAAACAAGTTACCAACACCACTGCCGTGCAAGGCAGAGATAAAGTGCACACGAGCAAAATCGATAAAGCCCAGACGGAAGTCCAGCGTTTCTTTCACCTGCTCTTTCACTTCCTGGCTCAGGCCATCCCACTTATTCACCACAATGACAAGTGAGCGCCCACTATTGAGAATAAAGCCCAGCAGCGAGAGATCCTGATCGGAAATACCTTCGCGCGCATCAATCACTAACATCACCACGTTGGCATCTTCAATGGCCTGCAACGTTTTGATTACGGAGAATTTCTCTACAGCATCGGTGATTTTGCCGCGTTTACGTACGCCAGCGGTGTCAATGAGCACATACTCACGTCCATCGCGTTCCATTGGAATGTAGATACTGTCACGCGTCGTGCCAGGCATGTCATAAACAACAACGCGCTCTTCACCAAGAATACGGTTAGTGAGTGTAGACTTACCTACGTTCGGACGACCCACAATCGCCAGTTTGATCGGCAGACTTTGCGGGTCGAAGTCGTCTTCCTCTTCTTCTTCGCCGTTCTCTTCCGCTTCAAATTGCGCCCAGTATTCAGCGTCTTCGTCGACTTCCTCTTGCGGTGCGAGATCTTCCATCCACGGCAGCAGCACATGCTCCAGCAGACTTAATACGCCACGACCGTGAGACGCGGCGATCGGGTAGATTTCACCTAAGCCAAGCGAGTAGAAATCAACCACTGCCTGATCGGGATCCAGACCGTCAATTTTGTTTGCCACCAGGAAGGTCGGTTTTTCACGGGAGCGCAGATGTTTGGCAATCGCTTCATCTGCCGGCATCAGGCCCGCGCGCGCATCCACCATAAACAGTACGACGTCCGCTTCTTCAATCGCCAGCAGCGACTGTTCCGCCATGCGGGTTTCTACACCGTCTTCTGTGCCATCAATCCCGCCGGTATCAATACAGATAAACTCACGGCCTTCAATTTCCGCACGACCGTACTTACGGTCACGAGTCAGACCCGGGAAATCCGCAACCAGCGCATCTCGGGTGCGAGTTAGACGGTTAAATAACGTGGATTTTCCTACGTTAGGGCGCCCGACAAGCGCGACCACAGGTACCATGTTTAAAGCCTCATTTTTATAAATCATCAGACAACGCACGCTATATTCGCGTCGTTGTTAAAAACAGGAAAACGGCCCCTGTCCAGGAGCCGTTTTCAAAGTGAACGACAGAGACGATTAACGTGTAATAGAGTACACGGTTCCGTCTTTTGCCTGGATCAGCAGTTTGCCGTCAGCGGCAACCGGTTCAGTCTGGAAACCGGAACTATCAACTTTTTGCTGGGCAACGAAACGACCATCTTCGACATTAATCCAGTGCAGATAACCTTCACTGTCACCGACCACCAGGTTGCCATCATACAGCACCGGAGAAGTCAGCAGGCGATGCAACAGATCGCTTTGTGTCCACAGCGTAACGCCGCCATCAATGGTCAACGCCATCACCCGGTCATTTTGATCGACCAGATAGATGCGATTGCCGTCGACGATGAAATCATTCACCGAACCCAGTTCGCGTTTCCACATAATCTGACCACTGCGCAGATCAAGCGCCGTCAGGTTACCATTATAGGCCAGCGCGAAAACAACGCCGTTAACAACGACGGGAGTCGTGTCAACATCGCTTAGACGGTCAATTTCGGTAGAACCGGTCGCCTGGGAAATACGCTGCTGCCAAATCATCTGGCCCTGTTCCATCAGCACTGCGCTGACGCGACCATTATCGCCCCCCACGACGGCCGCACCAAAAGCCGTTGCCGGCGCAGACTCGCCACGCAAAGAGAGCGAAGGCATATCGAGGTTAACTGTCCATTTGACAGCGCCGTCAGCTTCGTTCAGCGCTTGTAACTGACCGTTACTGGTGTGGATTAACACCAGACCGTCGCTGACCACCGGGCGCGAAAGTGCTTCACCCGCGACTTTAGTTTGCCATGCCACAGTACCATCGCTGGTATTCAGCGCGTAAACCTGCGCCTTTTCGCTGCCAATGTAGACATGCCCACCAAACACGGTCACACCGCCAGAAAGTAATGCAGGCTCTTTAGAGAACCAGCCATCTTTCTCGGCCAGGCTGACAGACCAGATTTCTTTGCCATCATCCGCATTCAGCGCTTTTACCAAACCAGCGCGGTCCGCTGCATAGACAACGTTGTCCGCCAGTGCCGGATGAAGATTGGAATAGAAGTTGCCAATGCCGCTACCAACAGAAGTACTCCACGCCGTGGTCGGCGTAAACTGGTTTTCAACGGTTGGCAATGGGGACATCTTTACCACATCTTCTTCGCTGTTAAACAGCGAACAGCCGCTTAAAAGGGTAACGGAAAGCAGTCCTGGCAGCAGTAATTTACGCAATTGCATCGGGTCCCTCTCAGATGGACAAATTATTAATTTTCATCTGCATCATTTCGCTCAGTGCCGGAGTAACATCGCTTTTCACGCCTGCTTCCCATGCACTACGCGCACCTTGCTTATCACCTTTGCTCAGCAATGCTTCACCACGCAGGTCGGCAACAATGGCAGCCCACCCTTCACCTTTGATGGTATCAAGGGTTTTCAGCGCGGCATCAGCCTGCTTGAGCTGTACCTGAACGCGAGCAAGACGCAGATTTATCACGGCTTTGAGATTTTCATCGCTCGTGTCTGCCAGCCCCTGTTGTAACTGGGCGGCAGCTTTCTCTAGTTCATTTTTGTCAACAAATTGCTGCGCAAGTTCCAAAGAAGCCAGCGCACCATAAGTATTTTTATTTTCAGCAGCAAATTTTTCCGCCGCCGGGATGCTATCCGGTTTGCCTTCGCTCACTGCGGTAACCGCATTTTGATAGGCAAGAGAAGCGGAGCGTGCAGAATCAACCTGATGGCTGTTCCAGTAGCGCCAGCCAATCAGTGCGCCAACGCCCAAAATCACCCCAACAGCCAGTGCTTTGCCATTTTCAGCAAAAAAGCGTTTAACCGCTTCTACCTGGTCGTTTTCGTTCTCGTAAATTTCCACGCTGTCCTTCTCCTTCCTTAACCCAGTAACGTGCGCAAATGCGCGGCTACGCTATCCTGCGCAACTGCCGTTTGCTCACCAGAGCGCAAATCCTTCACTACTGCTGTGCCGTTAGTCACTTCAGACTCACCCAGCACCACAGCAACGCGGGCACCCCATTTATCAGCACGGGCAAACTGTTTCTTAAAGTTGCCGCCGCCGTGGTTGGTCATCAATTTCACGCCCTGTAATTCATCACGCAGACGCTCAGCTAATGCCATAGCCGCAGATTGTGTATCAGCACCTGAAGCCACCAAGTATATATCGACAATAGGATCGGCTTTAAATTCCGGATTAACGGCCTGTACTAACAATACAAGACGTTCGAGGCCCATCGCAAAACCGACAGCCGGTGTTGCACGACCGCCCAGTTGTTCCACAAGACCGTCATAACGACCGCCTGCACACACGGTGCCCTGGGAGCCGAGACTGTTAGTCACCCACTCGAAAACGGTACGGTTATAGTAATCCAGACCACGCACCAGACGCTGGTTTACGGTGTAAGCGATCCCCGCGCTCTCAAGCAGTTTGCACAGACCGGCAAAATGCTCACGAGATTCCTCGTCCAGATAATCACCTAATGCCGGAGCGTCGTTGAGAAGCGCCTGCACTTCCGGATTTTTTGAATCCAGCACGCGCAGCGGGTTAGTGTACATGCGGCGTTTGCAGTCTTCGTCCAGCTTTTCTTTATGCTGCTCAAGGAATGCCACCAGCGCATCGCGGTAATTGGCGCGTGCTTCCAGCGAACCGATAGAATTCAGCTCAAGAGTTACGTGTTCGGAAATACCCAGCGCGCGCCACCAGCGGGCGGTGAGCATAATCAGTTCAGCGTCGATATCCGGACCTTGCAGACCGAAAACTTCGCAGCCCAACTGATGGAACTGACGATAACGCCCTTTCTGCGGACGCTCGTGACGGAACATCGGCCCGATATACCACAGACGCTGTTCCTGATTGTACAGAAGACCATGCTCGATGCCGGCGCGTACACAGCCCGCCGTCCCTTCAGGGCGCAGAGTCAGGCTGTCGCCATTGCGATCCTCAAAGGTGTACATCTCTTTTTCAACCACGTCGGTGACTTCACCAATCGCACGTTTGAATAGCGGGGTCTGCTCTACAATCGGCAAGCGGATTTCACTGTAACCGTAGCTGCCGAGCACGTTTTTCAGTGTGCCTTCAATGCGCTGCCAGATGGCCGTTTCGCCAGGCAGGTAATCGTTCATGCCGCGAATGGCTTGAATGTTTTTTGCCACGTTTATTCTCTTTCTGAATATAAAAATGAACCCTCAACGCTTCCCTCAATGTTTGGGGAGCCATGCGGGTTCAATCATACACGGGAAGCGAGGCGCTTCCCATCACGTTATTATTTTTCAACCTGCTGAACGTCAATTCGACGCGCTTCATCCAGCTGACTGGCTTTCGCACGAATGCGTGCTTCCAGCTGGTCGATCATATCGTTGTTGTCCAGACGGTCTTTGCGCACGCCATCTTCATAGAGGCCGCTTTTCTTGTTGCCGCCGGTGACGCCGAGTGTAGAAACCAGCGCCTCACCTGGGCCATTCACCACGCAGCCGATAATCGAAACGTCCATCGGAGTGATGATATCTTCCAGGCGTTGCTCCAGCGCGTTAACCGTACCGATAACATCAAATTCCTGACGCGAACAGGTCGGGCAGGCGATGAAGTTGATCCCTCGCGAACGGATACGCAGCGATTTCAAAATATCGAAACCGACTTTGATCTCTTCGACCGGATCGGCCGCCAGCGATACGCGCAGCGTGTCGCCGATGCCTTCAGACAGCAGCAGACCTAAACCAATGGCGGATTTTACTGCCCCGCTGCGTGCACCACCGGCTTCGGTGATCCCCAGATGCAGCGGCTGATCGATCTGTTTTGCCAGCAAACGATAAGACTCAACAGCGAGGAAGACGTCAGACGCTTTCACGCTGACTTTGAACTGAGCGAAGTTCAGGCGATCGAGATGATCAACATGACGCATGGCGGATTCCAGCAACGCCTGCGGCGTCGGTTCGCCATACTTTTCTTGCAGATCTTTTTCCAGCGATCCGGCGTTAACGCCAATACGGATCGGAATGTTTTTATCGCGCGCACAGTCAACCACCATGCGAATACGCTCTTCATTACCGATATTGCCAGGGTTAATACGCAGACAATCGACGCCGTATTCCGCTACTTTCAGCGCAATGCGATAGTCGAAGTGGATGTCAGCCACCAGCGGCACGTTAACCCGCTGTTTGATGAGTTTGAACGCTTCTGCCTCGTCCATCGTCGGTACGGAGACACGGACGATATCAGCGCCAACGCGTTCCAGCGCCTTGATTTGATTGACCGTTGCTTCGACATCTGTCGTACGCGTATTGGTCATGGACTGTACGGCGATGGGAGCACCATCGCCAATCGGCACATTCCCAACGTAAATACGTGTTGATTTTCTACGTTGAATTGGAGCCTGGTTATGCATGAAAAATCTCCCGCGTTACCCGTCTGTTACTGCGCCGGTGATTGTTCGGCATTGAGGGTCAGACGCGCAACCTGGTTAGTTCTGATAAAACGACTCAGATCGACAGGTTTCCCTTGATACTGGATCTGTACTGCGGCTGGCGCACCAATTTTCAGTTTGTACGGTGCCTGGCCGGTTAAGTTCAAATTACCGTCTTTACGCTGCATACCGCTAAACAATTTTTTACCGGTAGCATCAGTGACCTCCAGCCAGCAATCGGCAGTAAAGTTCATCACCAGCGCATTCGGATCAGCCACCGGCGTGGTCACGCCAGCCTGATCGGTTGGCAACGGCGCAGCACCATCTGGCGTTGTTGCTGCCGTTGGTGCCGGGGTCGCGGCGGTATCAACATTTGCCTGCGAAGGCGAAACAACCGCATTCTGTTGCGGATCAACAGCTGGTGCTGGCGCAGTTACGGCAGGTGTTTGCGTGTTGGTTGCGGTAGTATCCACAGACGCTGGCGGCGTGGACGTTGTAGCCGGGTCTGTAGTTGTCGACGTATTTAACGGAACACTCTGCCCCTGCTCGCTATTACTGCTCAGTTCCGCCGAAGATTGATCGGCCATAGTGGTGATCTCTTCCTGCTGAGCTTTGTGGTCTTGCCACCACCAGGCACCGCTCAGGCCGATAACCACAAACAGCACCAGCCAGGTGAAGGTCATCAGCCAGCCGTCACGTTTTTTGCGGCGTTTACCGAGGGAAAAACTCTGCATCGGCGCAACTTTCGCAGCCCGTAGTGGAGCCTGCTTTTCCAGCCCTGGCAGCAGTTCTTCTTCTGGAATATGTACCAGACGCGCATAAGAGCGGATATATCCGCGCAGGAATGTTGAAGCAAGATCGGCGGGTGCCTTATCTTCTTCAATGTCGCGTACCGTGGAAACCTTCAGGCAAAGTCGCTCGGCAACGGCCTGCTGACTAAGTCCTAGTTGTTCGCGAGCATTACGCAGGCGAGCGCCGGTAGTAAGTGCTTCATTTTGGTCGTGCGTGGCTTCAGTATTCATTCGCTGCAGGTACGTTTAAATGAGAATTGAGATGCCGGTGAACCATCATGCTCACCCACACCGCGAAACATCCGTTAAGTTAACCGTTATCATACAGTATAAGACCGTCTGTGTGCTCGTGACAAAGCCCACATTCACTAAGGCTAACTTACTGTTGCATCGTTACATACTGCCTTAAAGTCAGCAAAAACGCACCGTTAATATTGACCAGACAATTGCAACTTAATACTTCATTCATAAAAGATTACGCACGGTACATAAAGTAACCGTGGCGTAATGGCTATCAGACTGCTTTAATGTCGATGGCTTCACCCTGCATCCGTTTACGCAGGGTACGTTTCGTACGGTCGATAACATCGCCCGCCAACTGACCACAGGCAGCATCGATATCATCACCACGAGTTTTACGCACAATAGTGGTGAAACCGTAGCTCATCAGCACTTTTGAGAAACGGTCGATACGGCTGTTCGAACTGCGTCCATACGGCGCGCCCGGGAACGGGTTCCACGGGATCAGGTTGATCTTACACGGCGTATCTTTCAGCAGCTCCGCCAGTTGGTGCGCGTGTTCAGTGCCGTCGTTAACGTGGTCAAGCATCACGTATTCAATAGTGACTCGGCCCTGATTGGCGTTGGATTTCTCCAGATAACGGCGCACCGCAGCAAGGAACGTTTCGATATTGTACTTTTTGTTGATCGGCACAATTTCGTCACGAATTTCGTCGTTCGGCGCGTGCAGGGAAATTGCCAGTGCAACGTCGATCATATCGCCCAGTTTATCCAGCGCCGGAACTACACCGGAAGTAGAAAGCGTGACGCGACGTTTAGACAGGCCAAAACCGAAATCATCAAGCATGATTTCCATCGCCGGAACGACGTTGTTCAGGTTGAGCAGCGGCTCGCCCATGCCCATCATCACTACGTTAGTGATTGGGCGCTGACCGGTGACTTTTGCTGCGCCGACGATTTTCGCCGCACGCCACACCTGGCCGATAATTTCCGACACCCGCAGGTTGCGGTTAAAGCCCTGCTGGGCGGTGGAACAGAATTTACACTCCAGCGCACACCCCACCTGCGAAGAGACGCAGAGCGTGGCACGGTCGTCTTCCGGGATATACACCGTTTCGACGCGCTGATCGCCAACGGCGATCGCCCATTTAATGGTGCCGTCGGATGAACGCTGTTCTTCAACCACTTCCGGTGCGCGGATTTCCGCCACCTCTTTCAGTTTGCCGCGCAACACTTTGTTGATGTCGGTCATCTCATCAAAGTTGTCGCAGCAATAGTGATACATCCACTTCATCACCTGATCGGCGCGGAAGGGTTTTTCACCTAAATCTTTAAAAAACTCCCGCATCTGCTGACGGTTGAGATCCAGCAGGTTGATTTTTCCATCTTTCGTGGTGACGTTTTCAGGTGTGACTAATTGTTCAGACATATGCTATTCCGGCCTCGTTATTACACGTTATGGCCCCTGGAGGGTTGAAAAAAGAAACGCCCCGGTGAGCGGCTGCTCGTCCGGGGGCGCTGCATTGTACAAATTCTGGCGCACGGATGCCACGTTTGCACGCGGCATTTACGAAATTATTAACGGGTGCGCGGGCACACTTCGCCTTCGCCAAAGAAATAAGCGATTTCGCGAGCGGCAGATTCGACGGAATCAGAACCGTGGGTACCGTTTTCGGTCAGGCTGTCAGCGTAATCAGCGCGCAGAGTACCAGCCAGTGCGTTTGCCGGATTGGTCGCGCCCAGCAGATCGCGGTGACGCTGAACGGCGTTTTCACCTTCCAGCACGGAAACCACGATCGGGCCAGAGGTCATGAATTCAACCAGACCATCAAAGAACGGTTTTCCATCGTGTTCAGCATAAAAGCCACGTGCCTGTTCAACGGTCAGGTGCAGCATTTTGGTGCCGACAATTTTGAACCCTGCAGCTTCAAAGCGCGCAAAGATATTACCAATGACGTTTTTTGCTACCGCGTTCGGTTTGATGATGGAAAAAGTACGTTCAATAGCCATTTTTACCTCTGTAAATTGTTCTGTTGTTGTCTGTACCAGCGTACGAGATGGCGCGGATTATAATGAGCAACAGGGCCGTTGACTATTGATGAAGGTAACATTTTTTTAAAATAAAATGAGTTTTAGCAACAATCAGGGACAAAACAGACTATTGCATGACAAATTTCACTGTCGCGATTTGCCCCACGTCATCCATCACCAGCAATTGATAATCACCTTTATCCGTCAAATGCAGGGTCACGTTGCGCCCGCGTTCAGTTAACGGTTCGCCATTCAGAAACCACCAGCGTTCACCTGCCCCTCCACTTGATTGCAACGGCAAAGTCGCTTCCGCTGCGCCCGGTAAACGTTTAATAATCGCGCCATCGCGAACGCCTGTCAGCTGCAGCGGGAGCTGGGCATCGTGACCGTATGGCGGGCAACTTGTCGAGGCCGGTGGTAAGCGCACAGCGCGACGTTCTGATGCGGGCAGCCAGGGTTCCAGCGGTAGCGGCCAGACATTTATCATTTCTTGTCGCGCTTGCGGGCAATCAGCGGCAACACGTTTGCCATTTTCATCCAGCCAGATGGGGAAACGAATGCCATTAATGCCTTCCTGCTCCGGCAGTAATAGAGTTGGCGGCTGACTCCCGTCCAGCAGCCAGGTTGCCAGGCGGCGGCGACAGTTACCGTCACCTTCCGGCAAAGACTGTCCGCCCGGCCAGCAGATAACGCCACGAGTGACTGAGTTCGGGCGCGGGTCTTCCGGCAGATTCGCACTGCGCGACAGTAAGATATTATTGACCTGATTCAACAATGGTACGGCACTGGCAAAGCCAAACTGACCAACAACGGGCGTGCCGTCCGGTCTGCCAGTCCAGATCCCAATGACATAGCGAGCGTTAACCCCAATCGCCCAGGCGTCACGATAGCCATAGCTGGTGCCCGTTTTCCATGCCAGTGGGGCGACGCGCGGCAAGGCACTATCCGGCAAGGGTTGCGCTTCATCAGCCATAATCCGGCGAATGATCCACGCCGCCCCCGACGACATTAAAGGCCGTTCAAGCAGCGGATCGTCAGGCTGTAAGCGCAATTTGCCTGCCTTGCCGTGGCGAGCAAACGCGGTATACGCTGCCGCCATATCTTCCAGTTTTGCACCAGCGCCGCCGAGAATGAGTGAAAGATTCGGCGCAGCACCGTTGGGCAAATATAACGGCAATCCAACATTGCGTAACTTTGCCGCAAACCGTTTCGGTCCATAGGCTTCCAGCACCTGCACAGCAGGTAAGTTCAGCGAGCGCACCAGCGCCTCGCTCATGCTGATCGGGCCATGAAAACCGCTATCAAAGTTACCTGGTCGATAATCACCGGTGCGCCGGGGGACGTCTTGCAGCAGTGATGCCGGGTGGATCAAGCGTTCATCCAGCGCCAGACCATAAACAAACGGTTTGAGCACCGATCCTGGCGATCGGATCGCATTGACCATATCAACATGACCAAAGCGTGAATCATCGTTGAGATCAACCGATCCCACCCAGCCGCGAACACGCATATCGGTATGATCAACCACGATCATCGCCAGTGAGCTGCGCGGTGGCAACCGCCCTTTCCAGTTTTGCGCCAGTTCTTCCAGACGTCGTTGAAGACCGGCATCCAGCGTAGTAACGATTTTGTCGCTTTTGCTTTTACCGAGCATCATGCGCGAAAACAGCGGTGCCAGTTGCGGCATTTGTCGGGGTGCCAGCCAGATGGGTTCTTCCCTTGACTCTTTTACCTGCTCACGGGACCACACACCTTGCACGGCCATCCGTTCGAGCACTTTATTACGCGCGCCTTCGGCACGCTCCGGCCAACGATCCGGGCGCACTCGGCTGGGCGCTTGCGGTAACACCGCCAGCATTGCCGCCTCGGAATAGCTTAAATTCGCAGGCGATTTTCCGAGATAAGCCCAACTTGCCGCACCGATCCCCTGCAACGTACCGCCAAACGGAGCGCGGTTAAGATACAAGATCAGAATTTCACGCTTAGACAAATGCCACTCCAGTTGCAACGCGCGCCAGAGCTGGAGAATTTTGCCACCAAATGTTTTGGGGTGAGGATCAAGCAGACGAGCAACCTGCATAGTGAGCGTGCTGCCACCAGAAATAACCCGTCCCGAAGTGAGATCTTGCCATGCTGCGCGCGCCACCGAGAATGGATTCACCCCCGGATGCTTCCAGAACCAGCGATCTTCATAATTGATCAGCGCTTCAAGGTAACGTGGAGACACATCTTCGATTGTTACCGGATAACGCCAGATGCCATCAGCATCGGCGAAGCGCCAGAGCGGCGTACCATCCTGCGCCACGACCACTCGTGCGGGATTGACTTCATGCAGCGGTAGAGGCCAGAGTTTATCTGCTCCCCACGCTGCAAGAAAAAGGAGAAATGGCACAGCTGCCAGCGTTATCCAGCAGCCGCGTTTGGTTAACAAGCGAAGCATTTACGGTCGGACAATCAGCAGATCTTCAGCCGCGCCGGTCGCCCGCCATTGGGGAACATACATTGATTCCACCATCGGTTGCGGTACCTGATACGTTCCCGGCGTCACCGCCCGCGCCAGATACACCAGCGTTACCGGTTGGTATTCATCAACGGCAACCGCCGCCACAAAGCGATCGTCACGGAACTCAATGTGCTTAATGCTCGCCTGCTGCATCTGGTTCAGTAAGTTTTGCACTTCGCCACCACTTTGCTCCAGGCTGGCGCTACCGTTCGCCAGATTCTGATTTTCCAGTTCCAGACCCGCAGGCAGCAGATCCACGACTAACGCATCCGGCACGCTGTTACTGGCTTTTACCTGCAACCAGACCAGCACCAGATCGCCGCTACGTAACGAGTCCAGCGATTTGCTCTTACCATCAGTACCAAGAATATGACGCTCGATTTGCAGCACATTGTTCGCCGGTAAAGGTGCGGATTGCGGATAACCGCTGGCATCCATACGCAACCATAACGGCTGATCGCCACTGTTTCTCACCTGCAAGGTGGCAAGTTGATCGCTATTCAGATTGCTGTTTAGCGTTTTCTCGCCTGTCAGCGGCTCAGCTGAGAAAGAGGTTTGCGCCTGCCATTTACCCGGTAAATCCTGAATCGTACGGGCAGCCAGGAACAACGCGTTACTTTCCTGCGTCGATAGACAGCGTTCACCAAACGCCTGCTGCGAAAGTGTGTTCAGCAAAGTGTACTGCTCATCGGGTAGCAGTTTATTTTCTTCCAGCAAGGAGAGCATTAACGCGTTGTCGCGCAGTGGACTACCGTAATCACCCAGCCATATCCGCTCATCACTATTTCTCGGCGTTTTCAGCGCCAGCACAATCGCTTCTTCACCACGCGTTGCATCACCCATGGTTTTCAGCGCAATGCCAAGTTGCAGCAGCGGTAAACCAGAAGCGGCATCTGCACGATGCTCCCAGATTTCACGCAGCGCACCCAGTGGTGCTTTTTGCTGACGGGCCAGCACCAGCGCAGCGTAAGACTGAACGGCGAATTTACTGGCTTTGAGATTATCCGCGTACGGGATCGACATCATGCCCGGATCTTGTAAATAGCGCAGCAGACGCTCATTACCCCGGTTAATGGCGTCTGTCGGCACGCTGTAACCCTGTTCGCCTGCGCGGACCAGGAAATCCATCACGTAAGCCGTCAGCCAGTACTCTTCGTCACCGTTTTTATCCCACAGCGCAAAGCCGCCGTTATCACGTTGCATTTGCAGCAAACGGGAAATGCCGATATCGACCGATGCACGGCGTTTCTCATCACTGTCGCCTTTGATGCCCAACGCCTGCAGTTGGGCTGCGTTGGTATAAAGTGACGGGAACAGGCCGCTGGCGGTTTGCTCAAGACAGCCGTACGGATACGCTTTTAACTCTTTGATATAACGTGCAATGTTCAGCGGTGGTTTGCCGCTCAACAACAATTGCCCTTCCAGCGTAACAGGCGAGAAGTTTTGCAATCCATCCGCCGGAATCGCCCATGTCTCACCAGGCTGTAACGCCGTACCGTAATTAACCGTTTGTGCTGGGAACGCCGGACGGACGCCGATTTTCCACTGCTTATGCTGATCGGCAACGGTTTCACCCGGTAACGCTAACCCGCTAATGGTGGCCTGAATTTCTCCATCGCCATAACCCGGCAATGCTCGCACTGGGATAAACAGCGTAGTACGCACACCTGGCGCTAATTCAACGGCTGCGGGTGAATCGCTGACCAGTTCAAGCAAACCACTGGCGGTCAGGGCAACGTTCAGTTTTTGCGGTTTATCGGTAAGATTAGTGATATCCAGCGTCAGACGCGAGGTATCGCCACTCGCCATAAAGCGCGGCATGTTCAGTTCAGCAATCACCGGTGCGGCAACTATCACTTTGCTTTCGTTGCTACCGAAATCATCTGCCGTCCAGGCTTGCGCCATGACGCGCAATTCACCGTTAAAATCGCCAATCGGCAGTGTAACCGAGCCTTCGCCCTGTTCGTTGAGCGTTACCGGCAGCGCCTGCTGCGCGACAATATTGACGTGATTGACCGGCGGTTTACCACCACGTTTCAGCTCATCACCATCGCCACCGAAACGCAGAGCTGCCAGACGCCCCTGACCTTCAATAACCTGACCGTAAATATCGTAAATGTCTGCGCCATAGCGTTTCTGACCAAAGAACGCCTGCCACGGATCTGGCGTGACGTAGTCAGTAATATTCAGCACACCACTATCAACGGCAGACACCAGCACATTCACCTGTTTAGGCTTCTCGCCATTTTTAGTGCTGGCTTTAATTTTCACGGTTAATGGTTGATTGGGACGCATTTTTGCTGGTGTTTCCAGCGCCAGATCGAGGCGACGGTTTTCATCGCCAAGCGGCAGATGCAACACACCAACCGCGCGTTTTGGCGTCGCGGAGCGAGATTTATCGCCAGGACGTACCACCAGCGTACTTAAATACAGATCATGACGATTCCAGGTTTTATCGACCGGAATCGTCAGATCCAGCCCTTGAGCCGGAACATCAATCTCTTGCCACCACAGCGGCCCTTCACTGGACTCGACCATCGCATAACCTTTACCCGCCGTTGGCGCGGCGATATGCAACTTAATGGTGTCGCCAGGGCGATAACTGGCTTTATCCAGTTTCAGCGTGACACGGTCGGGTCGCACTGCGCCGCTACCGTCGCTGTTGTCCTGCCAGCTATAGCCAGCCCAGAAACGAACACTACTGACCGCTTCATTCGGCGCTTTGACTTCCAGACGATAAGCGCCCCACTCTACCGGAAAACTGACCTTGCCGGTTTCGTCCGCTTTCAGATCCAGAGTTTGTTCATTTTCGATCAGATCTTTTTGATCAAACTGTGACTGCCAGCCTTCATCTTCTGACCAGTTCCAGTAGTAATCGCGGCGTTCGCGAATCAGGCGCACCTGCAAGCCCGACACGGCTTTTTTCACGCCTTGTGCATCGCTATAAACGATGTCAAAAGCGGCGTTACTGCCTTCATCAACAATGGGCTGTTTCACCGTGCTGTCAGTGCGATAATCGTAAACCGATTTCAAGGCGAACTGCGGACGGAGCCCCGGCAATGCATCGGCAGGCCAGATAGCCTGCTCAGCGCGGCGCGTCACCGGGCGACCGCCCGATTCCAGCAAACTGCCCTGGAAAATAACCTGCAATGGGGAATGCGTTTCCTTCCACTGGCTTTCTGTAGAAACTTCGCCGCGCCCTTTATCATCCAGCGTCAACTGAACTTCATCCAGCGTGCGGGAAAGGTTTTCGGCAGCTATATCGCCGAATTCAAAACCAGGTAAGGCTGACACAGCCTCACGCAGTGGGCGCAGGAAAAGTTGCCCTTGCAAAGTATTACCATTAGCAGGCGCACCGTACAGGTAGTATCCCACCACGGAGAATTTCACTTCATCATTCGGCGTAAGCGGGGTTTTCTCACCGGTCAGATTCAGCGCCATACGCTCTGGCATAAAATCTTCGACGTGGAAATCCCACATCCGGTACTGGTTATCGCCCGTGTTGGCGCGAATATGCCACATACCGGTTGCCGCATTGCTATCGAGTGGCCAGGTAAAGTGGTAGAGGCCATTCTCCGGCTGACTAACGACGCTCCTGAGTACCTGCCCGTCAGGTTTAATCACGTCTAACTTGATGGGGTGATCGGGCAATGCTTTACCGTCTGCATCGCGCAGTAAACCATTGAGGATTACCGTTTCACCTGGGCGATAAAGATCGCGTGGGCCAAACATGAAAAACTGTTTGCTATAGCCTGGCGCGCCAGCAATGTTAAATTCTGCTAAGTCCAGCGCCGGAAGTTTTAAATCGAGTAGCGTTGTCTGACCGTCTTTACGTGCCAGCAGTAATGCCGCATTTTTATCATTTTCCAGCTGCACATGCCCCTGAGCGTCACTGGTTGCCTGAGTCAGAGTCTGCCCTTTCTCATTTAATAAAGAGACTTCAATTCCTTGCTGGGCCGCGCCGTTTTCCAGACTTTGGGTAAAGATATCCAGACGATTGTGATAACGGTGAGCTGAAACGCCGATATCACTTAACGTAAACAGCGTCGCGGGATTACTGTAATCGTAACGTCCAGCCTGATTCATCACAGCCAGATACACGCCCGCCTGCTGAAGCGGTTTGATATCGCCCAGCGGCAGCAATAATTTTTCACGGGTGTTACGCGCAGGATTGAGATCAAACCGTCCGGTGTAGACCAGATCCGCCATCTGCAGCAGTTTGTCTGACTGCCAGTTCGCCAGCGAATTGCGGTATTCCCATTGGCTAATGAATGCTGGCAGAGATTCTGGCTTAACGCGGAAGAAGTTAACATCGACATTATTAACGTTGAGCGCCATTACCGGCAGCCCTTCAACGACTTTGCCAGGCAGCAGCGAACCACGGCTGGCAAAACCGACGCTGGGTTGGATGTCGCGGGTAGTTATAGTTTTTTCGTAATCTTTACTGAAGGTTGCGTTGTTGAGTGCTTTGACCTCCTTGCCAATAGTAACGATCAAATCACGTTTCGGTTCGAGGTGGCGTAAACGTAGCTCTTTAAGATTATCTGACAGCTCCCAGGCACCATCCACTTTGCCGCTTTTTTTATCGACGACATGAATAACGCGTGAGAAATCCTGATCCGGGTCGAGAGGGATGGAGAACGTCAGCACCAGCGTGGCTGCACCATCAAGTTGGACTTCAGAGAGATCCAGCAATGTCAGCACCTTACCGGCACTCTGTTGGGCCAGTTTTTGTCTCTCCGGCACGGAGAGTTTTGCTGAACTCGCGTTTTCTGAAGAGGCCGCTTTAGTAACTTCAGAAGGCGCATCTTTTTTCACCGCTGTTGGCGCGTTATCGTTGTTGTCGCACCCTGCCAGCGCCAGCATTAGCATGCAGGCGGCTACGCGTAACTTTTTCATTTTTCATCCCTGCCACAATGGCCCGTTAGCAACGTCGAATAATTATTATGCGTGAGAATTTACGTTATGTAATTCAGTATCACGCCCATACAATCCGAATTTTAGTGAGAATTGTGGCTCAGACAGCCAAATCAGCCTCTTTCGCTTGTCGCTTTTCACTAAACATCCGACAATTTAGCCTAACCCCGGCAAAAATGGAGATGCCTATGTCCACGACATGGTTTGTAGGAGCCGACTGGCTCGCCGAACATATTGATGACCCGGAAATTCAGATTATCGATGCCCGCATGGCGTCGCCTGGACAGGAAGATCGTAACGTTGCTCAGGAGTATCTGAATGGACATATTCCCGGCGCAGTGTTTTTTGATATCAAAGCGCTTTCTGATCACACTTCCCCGCTTCCGCACATGCTGCCGCGCCCGGAAACGTTCGCCGTGGCGATGCGTGAATTAGGCGTTAACCAGGATAAGCACCTGATTGTCTATGACGAAGGTAATCTTTTCTCAGCCCCACGAGCATGGTGGATGCTGCGCACCTTTAGTGTAGAGAAAGTGTCGATTCTGGGGGGTGGACTTGCAGGCTGGCAGCGCGATGATCTGCTGTTAGAAGAAGGTGCAGTAGAGCTGCCGGAAGGAGAGTTTAACGCCGCGTTTAATCCTGAAGCCGTGGTGAAAGTAACCGATGTATTATTGGCAAGCCATGAAAATACGGCGCAAATTATTGATGCCCGCCCGGCTGCACGTTTTAACGCAGAAGTTGATGAACCTCGCCCAGGTTTACGTCGCGGACATATTCCCGGAGCACTGAATGTTCCGTGGACGGAACTGGTGCGCGAAGGCGAACTAAAAACGACCGATGAACTGGATGCGATATTTTTTGGTCGCGGCGTCAGCTACGACAAACCAATTATCGTCAGCTGCGGCTCTGGTGTAACGGCAGCCGTGGTTTTGTTAGCACTCGCGACGCTGGATGTGCCAAACGTGAAACTGTACGACGGCGCATGGAGTGAATGGGGCGCGCGGGCAGATTTACCGGTTGAGCCAGTGAAATAAGTATTTTACAGGCAATAAAAAACCGCCGAATTTGGCGGTTTTTTATTGCTGGTCTGGTTCGCGGCCTTTCCAGCAGGTTGTATTACCGTAGTAATGCAAGCGCGTCTCAGCGGAGACAATACTCGCCAGTAACTCTCTTTTTGTCAAGCAAAAGAGAGTTATTATTGTTCTGTTAGTATATTATCCACTGCGGCCCTTTCCGCCGTCTCGCAAGCGGGCGCTGGCTTAAGGAAAGGATATTGCGCGACCGTTAGAGCAAGCGCGTCTCAGCGCTTGCTATCGCGGCAATATCGCCAGTGGTGCTGTCGTGATGCGGTCTTCGCATGGACCGCACAATGAAGATACGGTGCTTCTGTATCGTACTTATTGTTTCTGGTGCGCTGTTTTCCCAAGTAAATAATAACCGAAGTCTCTCCGGCGACAATTTACTGGTGGTTAACAACCTTCAGAGCAGCAAGTAAGCCCGAATGCCGCCCTTTAGGGCGGCATATTTTAGATTATCCGGTTTTGTTTAAAGTCACGCAAAAAACCTCCCCAGCGACGTTCATAGAATGGCACAATATGTTCGGTAATAAAGTGGCTAATTCCTTTTTCCCCTTTTTTCACCTGACAAATATCGATTGGTTCATCGCCAGGTAATGTATCGGTCGCTACACTTCCCGTCGCCTGAATAATTTCTTCGATATCACCATCGGCTTCAATGCCAATAAATAAATTAGGCTGTGCCTCTTCGTTCTCTTTAATTGAACAAATAAAAGCACGCTTCACCGGCTTAATGGTTTTAAATAAGGTGGTGAGTGAATCAATCATTTGTGCTGGCGGCTCTGCGACTTCCGATAATATCAGCGATTCACCGCCTTCCAGGATTTCCTGGCTGCTCAGCGGATTTCCCTCTTCACCAATCAACAAACTGATTTCACGCGGCATAAATTCTTTACCGGTCGGCAGTTTGGCATTAAGGAAGAGCGTTTCGCCAAGGGTCATCTCAAACAATGTGCGAACGGGCATTACGACAAATGCCTGTTCGTCTTCAACCGCCTGTTGAAGCGCTTCTAACGAGGTGAAAAAAGGAATGACGCTGGTGCCGTCTTCTTTTTCCCAGTGCTGTAAATCAAGCGCACTATCTTCAACCACAGCCTCGCCCTGCGCCGCCGTACCAGGCACCCAGACGGTGGATTCCAGTAGAGTACGGAAAAAGGCCGGGCGGTGCGCCGGTTCGGTTGCTGCTTTTTCCAGCAGGTCTTCAAGTTCGTTTTTTGTTTCGGACATAAGAACCACAATTCATTCAACGTTCGGGGCGCAAATGCCTGATGCGCTACGCTTATCAGGCCTACAAGGGATTCGCAATTTGTTGAATTTGCAGAATTTGTAGGCCGGATAAGGCGTTTACGCCGCATCCGGCATATTAGTTTACGCCGTTAACAGATTAGCTATCGTGCGCACACCAAGTCCCGTAGCGCCCGCAGACCACTGTTCAACCGGCGCTTTACGGTAAGTCGCCGAGCAGTCGATATGCAGCCAGCCTTGCTGATAGTTCTCAACAAAGTGCGACAGGAAGCCCGCCGCCGTGCTCGCGCCTGCCGGATACGCCGCGCTTCCGGTATTGTTCAGTTCGGCAAAGTTAGACGGCAGCTGGCTGCGGTGGAATTCCGCCAGCGGCAGACGCCAGAATGGTTCGTTCTCTTGTGAGGCACTCGCCAGCAAACGACCGGCAAGCGCATCGTCAAAACTGAACAGCGCGTGATAATCATTACCCAGCGCAGTTTTCGCCGCCCCGGTGAGGGTCGCCGCATCAATGATCATTTCCGGTTTCTGCGCACTGGCATCAATCAGACCATCGGCAAGCACCAGACGCCCTTCGGCATCAGTGTTCATCACTTCAACTTTTTTACCGTTGCGATAGGTGATGATATCGCCCAGCTTGAACGCATTGCCGCTAATCAGGTTATCCGCACAGCAGAGGAACAGCTTCACGCGCTTGTTCAGTCCGCGCGTAATGGCAAATGCCAGCGCCCCGGTAACCGTTGCCGCGCCGCCCATGTCCGACTTCATCGAGTCCATAAACGCAGTCTGTTTGATGCTGTAGCCGCCGGAGTCAAAAGTGATACCTTTACCTACCAGGCACGCGTACACTGGCGCTTCTTTATCGCCAGTTGGGTTGTAATCCAGCGCCAGCAATACCGGAGAACGTTCTGAAGCGCGTCCGACGGTGTGCAGCCCCATATAACCTTGCTCACGCAGATCTTCGCCTTTGGTGATCCGATAAGTCACACGATCGCCCGCGACGTTGCTGATCAGATCAACAGCACGCTGTGCCAGTTGCGATGGTCCCAATTCTTCTGCCGGTGCGTTGATGGTGTCACGCACCCAGTCGATGATCATCAGGCGGTTATCCAGTTCCTGGCGCTGGGCATCGTCCAGATCCGGCCACTCCACTTTACGCGTGCCTTTCGGGGCTTTGTAACCTTGCCAGAATGCCCAGCAGCGATCCGCATCCCAGCCTTCACCGCTTAACTGAACATGCTTGATGCCCAGACCGTCAATCTTGCGCGCCGCACGCTGAATCAGCCCCAGATCGTCTGCCCCGTTCAAATGCAGGGTAATGCCGTCATTATTAATGCTGTAAGTTGCTTTTTCTCCCCAGCGCGCGTCGGCAGGTTGGGTAGAGAGGGTAATCTTCATCGCTTCTGTCATTTTAGTTATCCTTCTTTGTAAAAGGGCCGCCAGTTGGCAGCCCCAGGATTTTTCCGCTAAATGATTCGCGTTGCAGGAAGGCGGCAAGTGAGTGAAGCCCCAGGAGCATAGATAACTATGTGACTGGGGTGAACGAGCGCAGCCAACGCATCTGCGGCGTGAAGCATGACGCGGAAATTATTCGGCCTCGTCCAGCCAGACTAACAAAATCGCTTCGAGGATTTTCTCGTTGGATGCCTGCGGGTCGTCGTCGAAATCTTCCAGATCGCAAATCCACTGATGCATATCGGTGAATCGAACCGTTTTCGGATCAAGATCAGGATACGCATCGTACAGTGCTTCGCCAATTTCGCGGCTATCGGTCCACTTAAGTCCCATACTAACCTCTGTTAATGCTCACGCGCATGGTTGATAGTGTAACGCGGGATTTCGACTACTAAATCTTCGTCGGTAACGCGTGCCTGGCAGCTTAAACGGCTTTCGGGCTCCAGTCCCCAGGCTTTGTCCAGCATGTCGTCTTCCTGCTCTGAGCTTTCTGGCAGCGAGTCAAAACCTTCACGAACGATGCAGTGGCAGGTGGTGCAAGCACAGGATTTTTCACAGGCGTGTTCAATCTCGATACCGTTACGCAGCGCTGCGTCGAGAATGGTTTCACCGCTATTAGCTTCCAGAACAGCGCCATCAGGGCAGAGGTCCTGATGAGGCAAAATAACAATCTTTGGCATATTAAACCTCGTCCACGGAATGGCCTTTCAGCGCACGACGAACCGACTGGTCCATGCGGCGAGCGGCGAAATCCTGGGTTTGTTTGTCTACGTTTTTAATCGCTTGTTCGATGGCGTCAACATCATCGCCCTGAGCCACTTCACTCAGGTGAGCGGCAGCATTGTCAATGACCTGACGCTCTGCGGCGCTTAACAGCGCGGCATCAGCAGCCAGCGCGCCGTGCAGACTTTCCAGCACACGCGCCGCTTCTACTTTTTGTTCTGCCAGCATACGGGCTTTTACGTCCTGCTCGGCATAGCTCATTGAATCTTTGATCATCGAAGCGATTTCGCTATCGGTCAGACCGTAAGAAGGTTTGACCTGAATAGACGCCTCAACGCCGGTGGATTTCTCCATCGCCGTCACGCTCAAAAGACCGTCGGCATCGACCTGGAACGTCACGCGAATATGCGCACCGCCAGCCGGTAGCGCCGGAATACCACGCAGCGCAAAACGCGCCAGTGAGCGGCAGTCCTGCACCAGTTCGCGCTCACCCTGCATTACATGGATAGACATCGCCGTCTGACCATCTTTAAAGGTGGTGAAATCCTGAGCGCGGGCCACCGGAATAGTGGTATTACGCGGAATCACTTTCTCCACCAGGCCGCCCATCGTTTCGAGGCCCAGCGACAGTGGGATCACATCAAGCAGCAGCATTTCGCTGTCCGGCTTGTTACCCACCAGAATATCCGCCTGAATCGCCGCGCCAATAGCGACGACTTTATCCGGGTCGATGGAAGTCAGCGGTGGACGACCGAAAAATTCGCCTACCCGTTCACGCACCAGCGGCACGCGAGTAGAACCGCCAACCATCACCACTTCCAGCACTTCATCAGCTTCTACGCCCGCGTCTTTCAGCGCACGACGACAAGCCAGTAAGGTTCGTTTTACCAGTGGCGCGATCAGTTCATTGAATTGTTCACGGCTGATTTCGCCCTGCCAGCCCGCAACGTTAACGGTCACGGAGTCCGCATCGCTCAGCGCGATTTTGGCTGCAATGGCGGCATCCAGCAGTTCACGCTGAACGCGGTTATCGCTACGATCAGGAATGTCCGCCTGCTCGCGAATGTAATCCGCCAGCAGATGGTCGAAATCATCGCCGCCGAGCGCGGAATCACCGCCGGTTGCCAGCACTTCAAACACGCCGCGACTTAAGCGCAGAATGGAAATATCAAACGTCCCGCCACCGAGGTCATAAACGGCGATCACGCCTTCCTGACCGGAATCCAGCCCGTAGGCGATAGCCGCAGCGGTCGGTTCGTTAAGTAAGCGCAGAACATGCAACCCCGCCAGACGCGCCGCGTCTTTGGTGCCCTGACGCTGGGCATCGTCAAAGTACGCCGGAACGGTGATAACGACACCATCCAGCTCGCCTGCCAGGGCTTCAGTTGCCCGCGCCGCCAGTGCTTTGAGGATGTCCGCAGAAACGCGCACCGGGTTCAGCAGCCCCGCCGCCGTTTCAATCATTGGCAGGCCGTTTTCGCTGGCCTGGAATTGATAAGGCAAATGCGGATAGCGTTGCTGGATATCAGCCAGCGAGCGTCCCATCAGGCGTTTAACAGAACTAATGGTGTTGGCGGTATCGAGCGCTGCGTTAGTACGCGCGTCATAACCCACCGAATGCCCTTGCTGTTGATAGTGAACAACAGATGGCAGCAGGTGACGGCCTTCATGGTCGGCTAACGTTTCGGCCTGACCGCTGCGCACTGTCGCTACCAGCGAGTTGGTTGTGCCCAGGTCAATACCGGCCGCCAGACGACGCTGATGCGGCGCAGCACTCAAACCAGGTTCACTAATTTGTAATAAGGCCATGTTTAGCTTCCAGAAATTAAAAATCGAGCAGTTTTTCTTCGAGTTGTTCGGCACTGCTTCGCAGTTTATCGAGAAAACGCAGCTTACGCACGGTATCCGCCGCCGCGTCCCACGTCTCGTTGTCTAACTGTTCAACCATCAACTGATGGCGGGTATCAAACATCTTTTTCACACGTTTAATAAAGCTTTCCAGCCGCGCTTCATCTTTCGCCTGTTCGATCTCGTCCAGTTCTTCGCGCAGCTCCAGCTGTTCCATCAGGAACGCGGTGTCGCGCACAGTATGCTGCTCGCTGGCGAGATCAAAACCGTGCAAAGAAAGCAAATATTCCGCGCGCATTAACGGATGACGCAGCGTTTGCCAGGCCTGGTTAATGGTTGCAGATTGCTGTACGGCGGCGAGTTGTTCCGCCTGGCTTCCGCTGGCGAATTTATCAGGATGATACTGACGTTGTAGATCCTGAAAACGCAGGCTCAGTGCCTGGGTATCGAGTTGATAACGGGCAGGCAAGCCAAAGAGGGTGAAGTAATCCATAACATTCTCAGGGCTGCGATCCGCCGCGATAACGGCGAATCAGGTAAAACAAACCCCACGCGCAGGCGACCACGGTGGGGTTATCGGTATGCGCATCAAACGTGGAAGCTTTCGCCGCAACCACACTCATCTTTAACGTTCGGGTTGGTGAATTTAAACCCTTCATTCAGGCCTTCTTTTACGAAGTCCAGCTGCGTACCGTCCAGAAATTGCAGGCTTTTGCCATCGACCACGACTTTCACGCCTTTGTCTTCAAACACGATGTCTTCCGGCGTCGGTTCGTCAACAAATTCCAGTACATAAGCCATACCTGAACATCCGGAGGTTCTCACGCCCAGACGCAGGCCAAACCCTTTGCCGCGGTTAGCCAGAAAGGTATTTACTCGCGCTGCTGCACTGTCGCTCAGTGTAATCGACATAACCAAACCTCAACTCTTATTTTGCTTCACGTTTGCTTTTATAGTCCGCAATGGCGGCTTTGATCGCGTCTTCTGCCAGAATAGAACAGTGAATTTTCACCGGCGGCAGTTCAAGTTCTTCAGCAATATCGGTGTTTTTGATCGCCTGCGCTTCGACGAGAGACTTCCCTTTCACCCATTCGGTGACCAGGGAGCTGGAAGCGATAGCAGAACCGCAGCCGTAAGTTTTAAAACGCGCGTCTTCAATGATACCTTCATCGTTGACTTTAATCTGCAACTTCATCACGTCGCCACAGGCCGGTGCACCCACCATGCCGCTGCCGACGTTCTCGTCGTTGTTGTCAAAGGAACCCACGTTACGCGGATTCTCGTAATGGTCGATAACTTTTTCGCTGTAAGCCATTATAAATTCTCCTGATTCCGATACCGATTAATGATGAGCCCATTCGATGCTGTTCAGATCCACGCCCTGCTTGTACATTTCCCACAGCGGAGAAAGGTCACGCAGACGACCGATGGATTTACGAACTAACTCGATGGTGTAGTCGATCTCTTCTTCAGTAGTAAAACGACCTAAAGAGAAACGGATAGAGCTATGTGCCAGCTCGTCGTTCAGCCCCAGCGCGCGCAGCACGTAGGACGGTTCGAGGCTTGCTGACGTACAGGCGGAACCTGAAGAAACTGCGAGGTCTTTCAGCGCCATAATCAGTGACTCACCTTCAACGTAGTTGAAGCTGACGTTGAGAATGTTCGGCGCACCGTGTTCCAGGTCACCGTTCAGGTAAACTTCTTCGATATCTTTGATGCCGTTCCACAGACGGTTACGCAGGCCGCGCAGACGTTCCATCTCGGTCGCCATCTCTTCTTTTGCGATGCGATAGGCCTCGCCCATTCCGACGATCTGGTGAACAGGCAGAGTGCCGGAACGCATACCGCGCTCGTGACCGCCGCCGTGCATTTGCGCTTCGATGCGTACGCGCGGTTTACGACGTACATACAGCGCACCGATACCTTTCGGGCCATAGATTTTGTGACCGGAGAAAGACATCAGGTCAACTTTCAACTGGCTCAGGTCGATAGGCAGTTTGCCCACGCTCTGGGTTGCATCAACGTGATAGATAATGCCACGAGCACGGCACATTTCGCCGATAGCCGCGATATCCTGCACCACGCCGATTTCGTTATTTACGTGCATGATGGAAACAAGGATGGTGTCGTCACGCATCGCTGCTTCAAGTTCTTTCAGGTCGATAATGCCGTTACGCTGCGGTGCCAGGTAGGTGACTTCAAAACCTTCGCGCTCCAGCTGACGGCAGGTATCCAGTACCGCTTTGTGTTCGGTTTTGCTAGTGATGATGTGCTTGCCTTTTTTCTGATAAAAGTTGGCTGCACCTTTGATCGCCAGGTTGTCAGATTCGGTTGCACCAGAGGTAAAGACGATTTCACGCGGATCAGCGCCGACCAGATCGGCAATCTGATTACGGGCGATATCTACCGCTTCTTCAGCCTGCCAGCCGAAACGGTGAGAACGAGAGGCCGGGTTACCAAAGGTTCCGTCCATCGTCATGAACTGCATCATTTTCTCGGCAACACGCGGGTCCACCGGCGTGGTTGCGGAGTAGTCGAGATAAATCGGTAATTTCATTGCTCTATAAACTCCGTACATCACTCAATGCAAGGAATCAGGCTACCGGCTGGATGTACGACCGTGTTTACGGAGTATTTAGCACTCCGGCCTGATTCTGAATTCTTTTTATTAAGCGCGTAACTTAACGTCGATCGCGTCTTGTGTGCGGGTGCGTGGCGCGTCGTGAGTATGCTGACGACCAGACACATCCAGCACTTCCTGGTTATTAACCAGTTCGCCTAAAGTAATGTTGTTGAGAAAACCGGTGAGACGGTCGCTCAAATCACGCCACAGCGCGTGGGTCAGGCATTTATCGCCGCCCTGGCAGCCGCCTTTACCCTGACAACGGGTGGCATCTACAGATTCGTCAACGGCGCTAATCACTTCGCCAACGGCGATGCTGCTGGCATCTTTGCCTAACAGATAACCACCGCCTGGTCCACGTACGCTGGAAACCAGACCATTTTTACGCAGACGGGAAAACAGTTGTTCCAGATAAGAAAGGGAAATTCCCTGACGTTCGGAAATATCAGCCAACGGTACCGGGCCCGCTTCAGAGTTGAGCGCAACGTCAAGCATTGCGGTCACGGCATAGCGCCCTTTAGATGTCAGTCTCATGTCTTACTTCACCTCAAACTCGCCCCTGCCCGGGGTTTTTTATTGTAAAAGTGGGGGTATTGAATAGCAGGGTCAAGTCTGACATTCCCGAGTAAATTGGTCAACTATTTACTTGACTGATTTAGTCGGGTATTTAACCTTCAGTGCCATTTTTTTATCGTGGCGTTTGTACCTGTTGTCGGATGCGGTGTGAACACCTTATCCGACCTACGGTTCTGTACATTGTAGGCCTGATAAGACGCGTTAAGCGTCGCATCAGGCAACTACTGTTATTCGGCCTTGTTACCTTTATTCTGCTGCTCAATAGAAGCCAGAATCCCGCGCAGGATATTCAATTCCTGGCTTTCCGGGCGCGCACGGGTAAACAGACGGCGCAATTTATTCATCACCTGCCCCGGATGGTTTTCACGGATAAAACCGGTTGCCAGCAGCGTTTGTTCCAGATGACCATAAAAACGCTCCAGATCATCGACCAGCGGATACGGCGTCTCTTCATGCTCGACCTGCTCGCCGTTTTCCTGAGTTGCCAGCCAGGCCATGCGCACTTCATAGGCAATAACCTGAACCGCCATCGCCAGGTTCAGCGAGCTGTATTCCGGGTTAGCCGCAATCGCGACATGATAATGGCATTTCTGCAACTCTTCATTGGTCAAGCCGACGCGCTCGCGACCAAACACCAGCGCCACCGGGGTATTTGCCGCTTCAGCGACGCTTTTCAGGCCGCATTCGCGCGGGTCGAGCATCGGCCATGGCAGCGTGCGGGAACGTGCGCTGGTGCCCACCACCAAGCTACAACCGGCTAACGCTTCGTCGAGCGTATCGACGATGTGAGCATTACCAATCACATCGCTGGCCCCTGCTGCCAGGGCAATCGCCTGGGAGTCGGGTTTCACCAGTGGATTAACCAGCCACAGATTGGTTAATCCCATTGTTTTCATGGCACGGGCAACAGAACCCATATTGCCGGTGTGTGACGTCTCCACCAGCACAATTCGAATATTTTGCAGCATTGTCTTTCTTCATCTAAAGATTATTCACGCATCTTATCATAAAACGAAGACAGATGCCGATCTCGCTGCTATACTCTGCGCCGTTTTCCCGTTCTTTAACATCCAGTGAGAGAGACCGATGCATCCGATGCTGAACATCGCCGTGCGCGCAGCGCGCAAGGCGGGTAATTTAATTGCCAAAAACTATGAAACCCCGGACGCTGTAGAAGCGAGCCAGAAAGGCAGTAACGATTTCGTGACCAACGTAGATAAAGCTGCCGAAGCGGTGATTATCGACACGATTCGTAAATCTTACCCACAGCACACCATCATCACCGAAGAAAGCGGTGAACTTGAAGGTACTGATCAGGATGTTCAATGGGTTATCGATCCACTGGATGGTACTACCAACTTTATCAAACGTCTGCCGCACTTCGCGGTATCTATCGCCGTTCGTATCAAAGGCCGCACCGAAGTTGCTGTGGTATACGATCCTATGCGTAACGAACTGTTCACCGCCACTCGCGGTCAGGGCGCACAGCTGAACGGCTACCGTCTGCGCGGTAGCACCGCTCGCGATCTCGACGGTACCATTCTGGCGACCGGCTTCCCGTTCAAAGCAAAACAGTACGCCACTGCCTACATCAACATCGTCGGCAAACTGTTCAACGAATGTGCAGACTTCCGTCGTACCGGTTCTGCGGCGCTGGATCTGGCTTACGTCGCTGCGGGTCGTGTTGACGGTTTCTTTGAAATCGGTCTGCGTCCGTGGGATTTCGCGGCAGGCGAGCTGCTGGTTCGTGAAGCGGGCGGCATCGTCAGCGACTTCACCGGTGGTCATAACTATATGCTGACCGGTAACATCGTTGCTGGTAACCCGCGTGTTGTGAAAGCCATGCTGGCGAACATGCGTGACGAGTTAAGCGACGCTCTGAAGCGTTAATGACTCAGGCGGGTGATGTCACTCACCCGCCCTCGCCTTTCAGGCGCTATTCCGAAATACTTCCTCACCGCTTTACTTTCTTTCGTCACTCTCCCACCATCTTTCCCCGATTAATGGATGATAAAGAAGTCACAAGGAAAGGTTATGGCGCTGCCAGTGAACAAACGCGTTCTCAAAATTCTGTTTATTCTCTTTGTTGTTGCCTTCTGCGTTTATTTAGTGCCGCGCGTTGCCATCAACTTCTTCTATTATCCTGACGATAAAATTTACGGTCCCGACCCCTGGTCGGCGGAATCCGTCGAATTTACGGCTAAGGACGGTACTCGTCTGCAAGGCTGGTTTATTCCTTCTTCGACGGGCCCTGCTGACAATGCCATCGTAACCATCATTCATGCTCACGGCAATGCCGGAAATATGTCCGCCCACTGGCCGCTGGTCAGTTGGTTACCCGAGCGTAATTTCAACGTTTTTATGTTTGATTATCGCGGGTTTGGTAAATCAAAAGGCACGCCGTCCCAGGCCGGATTGCTGGACGATACGCAAAGTGCCATCAATGTGGTGCGCCATCGCAGTGATGTAAACCCACAACGACTGGTGCTGTTCGGGCAGAGTATTGGCGGGGCGAATATTCTTGCTGTTATTGGTCAGGATGATCGTGAAGGCATACGTGCGGTGATCCTCGACTCCACATTTGCCTCTTATGCAACCATCGCCAATCAGATGATCCCCGGCAGTGGCTACTTACTTGATGAGAGTTACAGCGGCGAAAATTATATCGCCAGCGTCAGCCCGATCCCGCTTTTACTCATTCACGGTAAAGCTGATCACGTTATCCCATGGCAGCACAGCGAAAAGTTGTATAGCCTGGCAAAAGAGACAAAACGGTTGATCCTAATCCCGGATGGCGAACACATTGATGCTTTTTCCGATCGTCACGGCGATGTTTATCGCGAACAGATGGTGGACTTTATCCTTAGCGCGTTGAATCCGCAGAACTAACCCATGATCGCTAGCACGATAATCATTCACAAAACCACCTTAAGACATGCTAATCCACTGGTCAGAACAGTTTAAGATGAGAAAAATTCTGTGACGCTTGCCAACATTTCTGATGATTAGCATTCCCTTCGCCATGTCCCTGAGCAAACTTTAGCTATTCTTATCAATTATGCTTATGGGAGATCTACAGATGATGCCTACGCTTGCTCCACCATCTGTCCTTTCGGCTCCCCAGCGCCGCTGCCAGATCTTGCTGACGCTCTTTCAGCCGGGGTTGACCGCCACCATGGCAACCTTCAGCGAGCTTAATGGTGTGGATGATGATATTGCCAGTCTTGATATCAGCGAAACAGGACGGGAGATCCTGCGCTATCATCAACTCACACTGACGACTGGTTATGACGTAGCTACCGGGTTGAAGGTACAGTGCTTAACCAACGTTTGTGTTTATTTCACTGGCTACGACGTGGTTTCCGTCTGTGTCCGTCATTTATTACCAGCCAATTCACCCCCGCCCTGAAGAGTGAACTGAAGCGGCGCGGAATTGCGCGTAACTTTTACGACGATACCAATCTACAAGCGTTAGTGAATCTCTGCTCCCGACGGCTGCAAAAACGCTTTGAAACGCGCGATATTCATTTCCTGTGTCTGTATCTGCAATATTGTTTGCTGCAACACCACGCTGGAATTACGCCTCAGTTTAATCCGCTCCAACGTCGCTGGGCGGAATCCTGCCTTGAATTTCAGGTAGCGCAGGAAATTGGACGCCACTGGCAGCGTCGGGCGCTCCAGCCTGTACCGCCTGATGAGCCACTGTTTATGGCATTACTTTTTTCCATGTTGCGGGTTCCCGATCCATTGCGTGATGCGCATCAGCGAGACAGACAATTGCGTCAGTCTATCAAACGTCTGGTAAACCATTTTCGTGAGCTGGGAAATGTTCGTTTTTATGATGAACAGGGGTTATGCGATCAGCTTTATACCCACCTCGCCCAGGCGTTAAATCGCAGTTTGTTTGCCATCGGTATTGATAATACCCTGCCAGAAGAGTTCGCCAGACTGTACCCACGCCTGGTGCGCACCACCCGCGCGGCGCTGGCCGGATTTGAAAGTGAATACGGCGTCCATCTTTCTGATGAGGAAAGTGGTCTGGTCGCAGTGATTTTCGGTGCCTGGCTAATGCAGGAAAACGATCTGCATGAAAAACAGATTATTCTTCTTACCGGGAATGATAGCGAGCGAGAAGCGCAGATTGAGCAGCAGTTACGCGAACTAACGTTACTGCCGCTCAACATTAAACATATGTCGGTAAAGGCATTTTTGCAGACAGGCGCTCCGCGCGGCGCGGCGCGGCGCGGCGCGGCACTGATTATTGCGCCTTATACCATGCCGTTACCGCTCTTTTCACCACCGCTGATCTATACGGACCTGACACTGACAACACATCAACAGGAGCAGATCCGCAAAATGCTCGAATCAGCATGAGGGAACAACTTTCGGGCGCAAAAACATTGCCGGAAGCGCCACCAGCGCCATTACCCAGAACACGCCGTGGCCCAGATATTGATACAGGAAACCGGTGAAAACGGTCATGATAGCTATACTGCCGCCCATCGCGACGGCAGAGTAAACCGCCTGTAAACGGATGACTTCGCTACCCTGGCGAGCGGCAATATAGCGCATGGCGGCCAGGTGGCAGACCGTGAAGGTGCCGCAATGCAGAATTTGCACCACTATCAACCACGGCAACGCCGTAGTTGCTCCCATAATGCCCCAGCGCACTACGCCGCAAATCGCCGAGATCAACAGCATATCGCGTGCACTACAACGGCGGAAAAGTTTATTACTCAGCGCAAAGATAATGACTTCCGCCACCACGCCCAGCGACCACAAATACCCCACCGCCGAGGCCGAGTAGCCAGCTGCCTGCCAGTAAATGGCGCTAAAACCGTAATAGGCCGCATGTGCCCCCTGCAATAAACAAACGCAGGCCAGAAAGCGCCAGTTCTGAAGAACCAGCGCCAACCACGCTGACCAACCGGTGCTCTCCTGCTGGCGGCTTGCCCCTTGTGGCTGAATCGTCGGACGGATGAGAAAGCCGAGCAGCATGGATGCCACGCCCAATGTTAACAGCGCGAGGATCACCTGATAATCAAACATAGTGACCAGTTTGCCCGTCAGCGCCGAGCCAATGACAAACGCCACCGAGCCCCACAGTCGCACTTTGCCGTAATCAAGCGGGAACTGCTTTTGCCACGTATTCGCCAGTGCATCGGTCAACGGTACCAGCGGTGAGAAAAAGAGGTTAAAGCCAATCATCACCAGCATCAGCCACGCTACGTGCGCCCCCGCCCAGAAGGCGACAGCAAAGAGAAGTGTCATCATTGCCAGCACGCGCAAGGCGGAAATCAGGCGAGAAGGATCGCTGACGCGGGGCGCGATGAGCAAACTCCCGAGAAAACGGGCAACCAGACCTGCCCCCAATAACAGGCCGATGGTTTCTGGCGTTAAACCAATCCCTTTAAGCCAGACGCTCCAGAAAGGTAGAAAAATGCCGTAACTAAAAAAGTATGTGAAATAGCCGAGCGCCAACCAGCGCGTGGATTGCAAAACCATGAGTCCCTCCCGTCAGGAGGCGTTAGTCTGGGGTTAATCGAATGTTGGTGCAAGTTGAAAAATAAGAATATTCGAGCCTGCTTCCCGATGTCTGTAACGCCAGTTCACAAGCACTAAAAAACTGCGATCCGCGACGCATGTTGCAAAAATAATGCGTAATTATGCCGTTACGCTTGCCAAACGTTCCTGCACAATGGCGATGAAATCACGTAATGCCGGCTTCATCTCCCCTTTCTTCCACGCCATCAGTAAAGCAATGGAAGGCACATTTCCGGCAATGGGACGAAAAACAACCTGTCCGGTATTAAAATTATTCATATAACCGGGTATCAAAGTGACGCCCAGCCCCATGCCCACCAGATTCATGGTCACCAGAATATTCGTTGCCACCTGGACGATATTTGGCTGGCTGTTTTCTTGCGCAAACCACGCTTTAACGATCGGCGCAAGCGAACCGGAATACGCCGGATCGGTACTGACGAAATTCACGCCATCCAGTTGCGCGGCGGTGATCTCTTTTTCATGTGCTAAAGGGTGATCAACCGGTAACACAACCACTAATGGTTCGTCAAAAAGCTCCAGATAATCAATCTCCGGGCTATAAACAGGATGGCGGGTAATGACTCCAAATTATTGATAGTGTTTTATGTTCAGATAATGCCCGATGACCTTGTCATGCAGCTCCACCGATTTTGAGAACGACAGTGACTTCCGTCCCAGCCTTGCCAGATGTTGTCTCAGATTCAGGTTATGCCGCTCAATTCGCTGCGTATATCGCTTGCTGATTACGTGCAGCTTTCCCTTCAGGCGGGATTCATACAGTGGCCAGCCATCCGTCATCCATATCACCACGTCAAAGGGTGACAGCAAGCTCATAAGACGCCCCAGCGTCGCCATAGTGCGTTCACCGAATACGTGCGCAACAACCGTCTTCCGGAGCCTGTCATACGCGTAAAACAGCCAGCGCTGGCGCGATTTAGC